>JACRBX010000306.1 GCA_016219225.1 Deltaproteobacteria bacterium | reverse complement strand
CCCCCATAGGCATCCAGGATCTGGGCATAATCAAAATTCTTGTACATCCCCTTGCGCCCGGCAGAACCTTTCCCTTTGATCATGTAGGTGGCATATTTGTACACCGCCCGTCCATCCTTTCTCCAATGGACCGGACCTTTGACGGTGAAAAATTCCGGTTTCTGCATCAAGGCATTATAGACCTTTTCAGGATCCGTACTGCCGGCCAGTTCAATGCCCCGGGCCGTCTCCATGACACCGAAATAAGCATTCATGGCATAAGGATCAGGCGGTGCATTATACGTCTTAATGTACTTTTCTGAAAAGGCCTTGGAAGCCTTGACCACCTCGGCATCTTTGAAACCGCTCATATCCCAGTACCACCACATCTGTCCGTAAATACCTTCCATGGCCTCCGGTGGAATGCCAGTGGCGAAAACGTTCATCAGCCAGAAATGCAGGGCCTTCATGTTCTTACCCAGACCCATCTCGGCAAAGGTCTTCAGGGCGCTGATGGCATCATTGGCCCAGGAACCGATGAAGACCAGATCCGGGTTGTATTCCTTGACCTTTATGAAATAGGGGGTCATGTCAGTGGTATTCACGGGCACCCAGAAAACCTGGTACTTCAAATTCGGCAAGGTCTTGGCGGCCTGCTCGAAACCGGCGAAGGTCGTCTTTCCGATGACATAATCAGGCATAAAGCAGGCAATCTTTTTGGCATTGAGTTTTTTGGCCATAAAAATGGCCGCCGCCGCACCGGCCGACTCACTGGTGGCGGTCATGTTAAGGGCATAGGGGGCCTTTACCGCCTTTTGAAAAAAGGTTTCCGGGGCCCCATTGGTGGAAAGATAATAATGGCCGGTCTTCTTGATTTCATTGTTGAGGGCCATGTTGATATTCCCGAAGGTACTGCCTACCAGGAGCGTTACCCCCTGATCTTTGGACATTTCATGAAGACGCTGTATGGCCACCTGGGGTTTCGTTTCATCATCCCGGAATAACCCTTCCACTTTGACCTTCTTGCCGCCCAGGGTAATCCCGCCCCGGTCGTTAAGGTCCTTTATGGCTAATTTGGCCCCTTCTTCCTGAAGGGTACCGATACTGGAGCCCGGTCCGGTCAAGGAATACATGATCCCGATTTTAACGGTATCGGCCGCCAGGACCGGCAGGACCGTCAGCAAGCCAACGATGGCCGCCAGGGCAGCCATTCCCAAAAGTTTTTTGTCTAAACGCATCATTTGTGGCCTCCTTTTTGAGATGTTATCTGGTTTCGATTTTTAAACTGGCGGCTATGGGCAATAGGTTAAATGATTTCCCTGATTTTTTTCCTATAACCTCGTGCCTATAGCCTATAGCCTATAGCCTGTTTTCGAACTAAGCGCTCATGCCACCATTAGGGCGTGGCACCACGAAAGCATGAAAATAGATTCAAGGTCTAAGGTGTTCGTACTTGAAACTTGCATCTTGCATCTTGAAACTTTATTTTCGTATTAAAGATCATTTCTGAACTCCATCAATCCGGTGACGGCGCTCTTGCTCTTCTTGACCGTTGAGCCCTTGATATGGGCCAGGAAGATCTCTGTGGTAGTGAAAACCTTGGCCCCCACCATATGGCCACCCGTCAGTTCGCCGTTACCGTGGGAGAGAAGACAGTGGATGTGGAGCACCGGGTCGCCGTGCTTCAGATTCCCGAATTCCCCTACCAAAGGGACAATATTGCCCTCGATGCTCATCAGTTCAAAGGGTCCCTTTATTTCGATTTTGTTCAGGTTTTCTGCCGGTCGGACCGGTATACTGAAACCCGGTTTGGGGGCCACGAAGACCACTTCTTCCAGACTCCCGATGCCGGAGAGGATAACCGCCCGTTCCCATCCCTGGTCCTGGACTGTTTTGATAAGCACCTGGAACAGATCGTCGCCGGGGTGAAAACGGGTCAGGATCACCTCGCTCAAATCGACCTTTTCGAAAAAGCGCGGATCCCCTTGGGATAATGTTTCCTGCATAGGTAAACCTCCTTTTGTTGCTGCTTTAATAAGTCAGGTTGACGGTGACGGTCTTGCGCTGGGTAAAACTTTCCAGCATGCCTTCCAGAGACCATTCGCGGCCGAGGCCGCTTTGTTTGACGCCCCCGTAGGATTGTCCCGGAAGGATGCCACCGCCCTGGTTGACCTGGACAAAACCGGACTCGATCTCGTGGGCCGTCCGTAAGGCCTTCGACAGGTCATGGGTGTAGATGAAAGCGGCCAGACCGTAATGGCTGTCGTTAGCCATGCGGATGGCCTCGGTCTCCTCTTTCCAGGGGATGGCCACCAGTACCGGACCGAAGACCTCTTCCCGGACGATCCGCCAGTCGTTTTTGACCCCGACGAACACTGTGGGTTCAACGAAATAGCCCTCGGATAGCATCCCGGTTTGGGGCGGCAGACCGCCGCACAAGGTTTTGGCCCCGGGATGATTAAGCCCTTCGGCGATATAAGAAACCACCTTTTTGTACTGGGTCTCATTCACGATGGCCCCCATCTGGGTAGAATCATCGAGGGGCTCACCGATCTTCAGGCCCTTCAGTTTGGCCACCAGCTTTTCCAGGAAGGAATCGAAGATCGCCTCCGGCAGAAAAAGCCTGGCCCCGGCCGTGCAGGACTGGCCCTGGCGGACAAAACGCATACCGTTGATGACATTGGTGACGGTGGTATCATCATCGGCATCGGGAAAGACGATTTGGGGGCTTTTCCCGCCCAGTTCAAGGGAGACCGGGATAATGCGTTCGGCCGCAGCCCGCATAATGGTGCTGCCCACCTCCGTAGAGCCGGTGAAGGAAAGCTTGGACACCAGGGGGTGCCCGATCAGGGCCTGGCCGCATTCGGAACCTGTTCCGGTAACCACATTGAGCACACCTTTGGGCAGGAACCGGTTGCAGAGTTCCACCAGTTTGACGGCCGTCAGCGGGGCTTCCACCGAAGGTTTGAGGACCAGGGTATTACCGGGCGTCACGGCCATGGAGATCTTCAAGGCACTTAAGGCCAGGGGCGCATTCCAGGGGACAATGCCGCCCACCACCCCTACGGGCTCCCGGCGGGAGTAGCTGAACAATTGCTCGCCCAGGGGCAATACCTCTCCTTTGATTTCACTGGCCACCCCGCCGAAATAGCGGATCAGATCGGCCGTCATCATAACCTCGCCTCGGGACTGGGTGGCAATGGCGTTGCCTGTCTCAAGGGAATAGAGCCTGGCGAATTCCTCCTGTTCCTTCTCCAGGGCATCGGCTATCTTTAGCAAAGCTTTGCCCCGTTCCCTGGCCGGCACTTTTTTCCAGGATACGAAGGCCTCGGCTGCTGCTTTGACCGCCAGATCTACTTCGGCCGACCCTCCCCTGGGGACCAGACCGGCTTCCGTTCCTTTGTGAGCCGGGTTTTCTACGGAGAGCCATCGGCCGTCACCGGCTTCCATGGACTCCCCATTGATGATCATCTTGACCCTGCCCACCCCCTGTTTCCAATCCGTGAAAGATTTTATTTGTTCTATCATATAGCCTCCCTATAATTCTTTAGTTCGAAAACAGCTCAAAGCTGAAAGCTGAAAGCTCAAAGCAAACAAAAAACAATTAAAATCGACCTCTGGCAAAATTCATTTTCATGCTTCGTGGCGCCCGCTCCGGGCATGAGGGTTTAGTACGAAAATAGATTCCGATTTCGGATTTCGGAATTTAAAGGGAACTCCCCTTCAATATTCGATATTCATTATTCGATATTCGACATTCGCTTTTTCATGCTTCCTGGCACCATTAGGGGCATGCGAGTTGGTTAGAACTTATTCCTTTTTGCTCATTTGCTCGATCAAATGCCGGGCCCTCTGGGGATTGAAGACACCGCACTGGCACTGCCTGGCCAGCTCACTGGCCGCCTCTTCCGCTTTTTTCTTCCCTTTTCTGACCTGTTTTACCAGATGTCGGACCAGATTACCTGCGATCAGACCATGGCCGCACATGGTGGTTATCTCAAGGACTGGTCCTTCAGTTAGACGGTCTGTTCTCCCGTAGATTCCGCCTGAAAACTCAACGGTATGGACTTTTAGCCCGGCCTGACGGCAGAGCTGATCAATGTCATTCACCACCCCGCTGACTACTACCGAAAGACCGACATCGGCCTTTTTCAAGTCCCGGAGGACCTTTCCGACGATCTCTCTGGAGGTAAAAACGAAATGGATATAAGAGTTCTCCTGGAAATTGCCCTCCATCGCCTCTTTTGTGGCCTTGAAGCAGTTTCCGGTCTTGACATCCCCGAAGTTGACCGGCTGATACTTCTCGATAATCTCAAAGATCTTGCGGATTTTAGGGACGGAACCCCTGGCGTTGACCGATTGACAGGCCATGGAAAAAACCACAAAATCTTCTCTTAAATCCAGGAGGCTGCCCTGTCGGTGTAGTGTGTGTGTCATTTCAATTCTCGTTCCTTAATACGAAAATACCGTTACGGGTTACGAGTTACGGGTTGCGGGTTCAAAACCAACCTTACTTCAACATTCATGATTCGTTATTCGATATTCGATATTCGTTTTTTCATTCTACGTCTATGCCCGCATCAGACCTGCACGAAGGTTTAACAGGCTGTATCACGGTTGATACAAAGGACGTCCCAGACCGACATTCACCTTCCCGTTCACCGAGTAATCCAGCCCGGCCTTTTCCAACTCCCGGACCAGGGGAATGTCCCTGTCAGGCCCCACCTTATTGATCAGGTCCAGCGAAAAAACCGTATCGATTTCCGAGGCGATCACCTTAATCAGGGCAAAAATCTCCTGGGCTTTCTCAATAGGGACGATGAACTCGACGATGGCCGAAAGGACCTTCTCGTTTTTCACATCCTTTTTCAAATCCCCTGTTTGGGGATTCTCGATCAGTTGGGTCAATGGATTCAGAGGTTCCAGGACTACTCCCATTGGGATCAGCCTTTTGATCGCCTTCTCGGTCTCACCCAACCGGACACCGACCCCGGGCCGGCCGAACTCCAGGCCGACTCCGATAAAGCCGTCCCGGAAACGTCCGGTAACCTCATTGGTCTTCATCTCTTCGGTCCCCCTTCCGGGAACGTTCGTCCCCTTGTGCTCGTGAAAGGGGTCGCTGAAGGCCCTTCTCAGGATTCTTGGCCATTCCAGAGATTCATCCCAAATGGCCTCGGTCGGACAGACTTTGGCCTTGAAACAGACCGAACATTCCACACAGGCCTCCCGGTCGATTTCCGCAAAGGCCTTCCGTCTCTTGGCCGGATCTTTTTTATGGAAGATAATGGCTTCCACCGGGCAATAGGGGACGCAGGCGCCGCAGCCGGCACAGGTATCCTGATCGATTTTCATCAACGGCCCTCCCTGTTCGGCAGGATCCCGCAAAAAACCTTTTGAGACGAATCAGGCCCCATGGCCTTCCTCCTGTTTCTTTTGATAAAACCCTTCTATCTTCTCCTGAACCATGAGGAGATGGCGGGACATGGCTTCTACGGCCTTTCCCTGATTGCGCGATTTTAAGGCTTCCAATATGGCCAGATGGTCCTTTGCCGATTGATCTATGGCTTCCGGCATAACCAAAAAGGCTTCCCGGAGAAATTGTTCCAGGGATTGACGAATGGTCTGGAAAACGTGCATCACATATCGGTTGTGGGTGGCTTTGGCAATCAAATGATGAAAAACCAGATCCTGTTGATAGTATTCTTCGATATTGCCCTTCCGGGCCGCTTTCACGGCCTCTTTCAAGACCCCAGCGATTTCGGCGATCTCCTCATTGGTGGCCCTGACCACCGCCAGGGCGATCATGCCCGTTTCGATCAGATGCCGGATTTCGGTCAGCTCGATGGTCCCCTGGGCATCGGACATAAAGGGCAGATTCAGGTTGTTGGCGATAAGGGCGTGGGCCTTGGAAACCAGCACCGTGCCCATTCCCGGACGCTGCTCGATAGCGCCGATCTGCGTCAGTGTCTGCAGGGCCTCGCGCAAACTGGGCCGGCTGACACCCAACTGCTCGGCGAATTCATTTTGGTTGGGCAGCTTATCGCCCTGGTTCAACTGACCCTTCAGGATCATTTGACGGATTTCTTCCAGGACATAATCAGCGGTCTTCTTTTTAAGAATTCGGCTCACGGCTTTTCCCTTACCGGATAATTTGTAATATGATTAGATTGTCAGATTATCTGATTATATTTTTTTAAAAGCCTTGTCAAGACTTTTTTAAAAAATTTTTACAAAGTGTAAACTATATAAAAGGCTTTTTCGGCTTTAACGCCCTTACCTTACCAGGGCTTTCAAGGTTTACCTGATTTAAGTTACCAGGATTATTGCCTAAAATATTATTTTCCTTTTCCTCCTCCAAACTGGCACATCTATTGCGAACCAAAGATGACAATCATCCCCAACCCCTTAATCAATCCTTATCATCAGCGGAAGAGACAACCGGGAAAAATTTAAGGGGAGTCCGGAAATGACCGATAAAACGGTAGAGGGTCAGCATTAAGTAAAAAAATGATGGAAGGAGAATCATTCATGTTTACTCATGTGAAATTAAGAACAAAGATATTGGGTTCCTTTTTGCTGTTAATCCTTTTAACAGGAGGTATTGCCTCGATCGGCTGGAACGGCATGCACACTATGGCCGTGCGGATTGAAAAGGCCGATGATACCACCAAAATGATTGAAATGCTCTTACAGGCACGAAGGCACGAAAAAAATTTTATCCTTCGAGGGGAAAAGAAATGGATTGACGAGGTAAACCAGTCCGTTTCCCAATTAAAAAAACAGGCTCAGGAAACCCGGGGAAAATTCAAAGACCCCAAGGACATTCAACAGACCGATCAGGTCCTGGAGTCCATCGGCCATTATGAAAAGACCATCGTCCGGTTAACCGACCTGAAGACCAACGGTTCAAAAGAGGAACAGGATAAGGGTCTGCCGGAGATCGATAAAATCCTGGCCCAAACCGGCAGGGCCATTGAAAAAGAGTGCAACGAGGTCCGTCTCAATCAGAAAAAGAAGATGGAAGCCCAGATGGCCAAGGCCCAGACCGGTATCATGGCCGGGGCCTTAATTGCCATCTCCCTGGGATTAGGGATGGCTTTTTTTATCACCCGCAGCATCACCCGTCCGATTCATCGTGTAACCGAAGGGCTTATTGATGGCTCTGGGCAGGTGGCCTCGGCAGCAGAGCAGGTATCTTCCGCCAGTCAGTCTCTGGCTGAAGGGGCCTCACAACAAGCCGCCGGACTACAGGAAAGTGCGGCTTCCATGGAAGAGATCGCTTCCATGACTGATCAGAACGCCCTTAATGCCAACCAGGCCAACCTCTTCATGGCCGAGAGCGGCCAGGTCGTTCAAGAGGCCCATCATACTTTGAAGAATCTGAACCTTTCCATCAATGAGATTTCCAAGGCCAGTGAAGAAACCGCCAAGATCATAAAAACTATTGATGAGATTGCCTTCCAGACCAATCTGTTGGCCTTGAACGCCGCCGTAGAAGCGGCCCGAGCCGGAGAAGCTGGTGCCGGATTTGCCGTGGTGGCCGATGAAGTCCGGAATCTGGCCCTGAGGGCGGCCCAGGCCGCCCGGCATACCACTGATCTGATAGAAGATACGGTCATTAAGGTTAAAAAAGGAGCGGCTATTGTTACCGAGACTAACGAAGCCTTTGAAAAGGTCGCCCTTACCTCCAAAAAGGCCGGCCAGTTGGTAGAGGAAATTGCTACGGCCTCCAGCGAACAATCCAAGGGAATCGACCAGATCAACAAGGCCCTGGCCGAAATGGACAAGGTGGTCCAACAAAACGCCGCCAATGCCGAACAATCGGCTTCGGCCTCCGAAGAACTCAATGCCCAGGCCCAGGAAATGAAAAAATTTGTCGATGATCTGGTGGTCGTGATTAATGGACGTGTTAATGGGGTCCCCACTCTGTCCACCTCCCGGAACAGGGTAAATCGGGCCCGTATTCCGGCTCCAGGGGTTACTCAAAGAATCTTGCCGGTCCCCGGGCCCACCCGAACCGATCGGCTTATCGCACTGTCCGAAAATAATGGAAACGATTTTTAAACTAATACAAAGGAGGTCATCTGTTTTTTGTGAAAAAAAATCATGAAAAAAACTATTTCAGGTCGATTACAGAAAAAAATTGTGACCTATTCTGTTTTGGGCATTTTTTTAATCGGACTGATACTGGCCTTGGCCAGCATCTTCCCCCTTTATAACAATTTAAAAACCGGCGAGGAAAAAAACCTCTTATTCTCTGCAAAAAACAGGAGCCTGCCCGTTGAGGAATATTTTTCCCGTTGTTACGATATTGCCGTACAGATCAGCAATCGAACGGCCATCCGCCAACGACTGGAATCCCATTATAGACAGGCAGAAAATCTAAAAGGGCTCAAAACTTTTGTCCAGGAGTTTTTGACCGATTCACTCTATGGATCGGAAAATCTGGCCGGTATCACCCTCCTGGATTCAGAGGGAAACCTTCTGGGTGAAGTGGGATTATCCCTCCCCTTGAAATACCGGACAGCGGTATCCCAGAACACCGCTCCGACAATTTCCCGGTCCACCATCCATCTCTACAACACCTTTTATCTTCTGATCGGGGTTCCGATTCTGGACCGTTATGCCACTCAGGTCGGAACAGACCTCGTTTTATTCAACCTCGGCCACCTCCAGAATATTATCGGCGATTATTCCGGTCTGGGAAAGACAGGCGAGATTTTATTGGGGGTCCGGGAAGGTGGACAGCCCCGTCTTTTGTTCTCCTCTAAGACCGGACGAAAAGAAATACGTCAAAATATTTCAGACGATTCTCGGTTAAGGGAAGGCTTTCAAAGGGCTTTTCAAAAAGAGACCGGAATTATTCCATCCTCTTACCTTACCCAAGGTCAGGAGGTAATGGCCTTCGCCCCGATTCGAAATACAGATTGGGTGATTATTGTTAAAATGGATGGGCAAGAGCTCTATGGACCCATAAGGAGCCAAATAGCGGTCATTGGGACAAGCACCCTGGCCTTGATCCTCCTTTGCAGCCTGGGTATGGTCTTTCTTCTTCGACCCCTGGCCGGGAAAATGATCATCCATACCGATGAATTGGAAAAACAAATCCAGGAAAAAACCCTGACCTTGCGCCGGGAGTTAAATGAACGCCGCAAGGCCGAGGCGTCCGCGGAAAAAGAAAGAAAAAGACTTTTTACCCTGCTGGACGGTCTGCCGGCTTCGGTCTATCTCCAGGCCCCTGATTATACGATTCGTTATGCCAATCGATATTTCCTGGAGTATTTCGGCGATCCCAAGGAAAAATTTTGTTTCCAAATTTTTAAAGGGTTCGATCAGCCCTGCCGGGAATGTCCTACCTTCCGGGTCTTTGAAACCCGGGAGCCGCAAGTATGGGAAGGAAGCCGCAAGGGTGGAAAGACCTATCGAATCTACAACTACTTTTTCAGTGAAACAGACGGTTCATCCCTGGTAATGGAATTGGGGATTGATATTACCGAGCTTAAGGAAAAGGAAGAGGAACTTAAGGAATCCCGTAATCTTTTGGAGAAGATCCTTTCTAACCTGGACGAAGCCGTCATAGTGACCGATCCACAGAGGGTCCTCTATGATTGCAATAAGACGGCAGAGGAAATATTCGGGTATTCCCGGGAGGAAATGGTGGGCCGGAATATCCAATTTCTTCATGCCTCGGAACAATTGTACCACCGGTTTGGTCAAGAAGCCCAACAAAACTATCAGGACAAGGGGTTCTATAAAACCGAGCATACGATGAAACGCAAAAACGGAGAAGAATTCCCGGCCAAGATCATGACTAAGCCGCTCTTTGACGAATCAGGCCATTATGAAAAAGTGGTCGGCGCGGTGCGGGATATCACCGAACGCAGAGAAAACGAGGCCGAGTTGAATCGACTGGCCGCGGCCGTCAATCAGGCGGCCGAAAGCATCTTGATTACCGATGTTCAAGGATTGATTGAATATGCAAACCCGGCCTTTGAGAAGATCAGCGGTTATGATCGGGTAGAAATCCTGGAACGGGATATTGTAACCTTGAGCGGAAAAAAACATAACAAAATCTTTTCTGATGCGGTCCGGGAGTCCCTTCAACAGGGCAAGACCTGGAAGGGCAACCTGACTAAAATAAAAAAGGACGGCGGTTCTTACGAGGTCGAGGCCACCCTTTCTCCGATCCGCGATGCCCAAGGGACGATCATTAATCTGGTGGGGGTGGAACGGGATGTCACCCATGAACTCCAATTGGAAAAACAGCTCCGCCAGGCCCAGAAGATGGAGGCTATCGGGACCCTGGCCGGCGGCATCGCCCATGATTTCAATAACATCCTGACGGCCATCATGGGCTATACGGAGATTTGTCTTTATAAGGAATCCGAGGTCACTCGCATACGGAGGGATCTGGAACAGGTCCTTAAAGCCAGCCACCGGGCCATAGATTTAGTCAACCAGATCCTGACCTTCAGTCGTCAAACCGAACAGGAAAAAAATCCCATCCAACCGGAGATCATCATAAAAGAAGCCCTTAAACTCCTCCGGGCCTCACTCCCTTCGACCATTGAACTACATCAAAATATCCAAAACGATGGCGGTCGGGTCTTGGCTGATCCCACCCAACTCCATCAGGTGATTATGAACCTCTGTACCAATGCCGCCCAGGCCATGGCATTAACCGGAGGGGTCTTGGAAGTGGGTTTGGAAGAGATCAAACTGGGATTCTTGAAAAGACCCGATTCGATAAATCTCAAGCCGGGTAATTATCTAAAATTAACCATAAGCGATACCGGAGTCGGAATAGATCCGGCTGTGAAAGAACGTATTTTTGATCCCTTCTTTACCACTAAAAAACCCGGGGAAGGCACAGGGCTAGGATTGTCGGTAGTCCATGGGATTGTTAAAGGTCTTGAAGGGGAAATATCCGTTGATTCCAAACCCGGTAATGGCAGCACCTTTCAAGTCTTTTTCCCCAGGATAAACAACACGGCCACGGAAGAAATCAAAGGGTTTCCCGATCTCCGAACTGGCAAGGAACGGATCCTTTTGATCGATGACGAAGAGGCCATTGTGGATATGGGCCAACAGATGCTGGAACAATTAGGCTATAGGGTTACGGCCAAGACGAATGCCAAGGAGGCCCTGGAACTTTTCGAGGATCTCCCCTCCGAATTTGATTTAATCATTACCGACCTGACCATGCCCTATTTGACCGGCCTCAAACTGACGGAAAAATTTTTAAAAATTCGCCCGGAAATTCCGATCATCCTCTGCACCGGATTCAGCGCAGGGCTTAACCTGGAGCAAGTCAGGTCTATCGGGATCAAGGAATTAGTTATGAAACCCATTGTCCGGTCTGAGATAGCCCAGGTAATCCGGAAGGTCCTGGAAACCGACAGGCAAGCCGTCAGGGAAGATACCGGGAGGCTTTTAAACCGAGAACCGGTGATATCCCGACAGTGTCTGAACGGCAAGGAAGATGAATCCTTTCTTCATTAATCTTTCAATGGCCGATCAGCGCTTTAGGAACCGTTTAGGAATTCGATCGACTTATGAAAAGCAAAAAGTTGCGACAATTGATTGTCTGGAAGTTTATCCGGATATTATTTATACTCAGCCTGATCCTTGTTATCTTGGACATCTTTATCCATCTCTCTTTTTCTTACCGCGATCAGATCCGATCCTTACAACGAGAAAGCCGAAGAATCTGCCAAAATGCCTTGCCCGGTTTAGCCTCCAGCCTGAAGGGGATGGACCGGGGCCTGGTCCAGGCCCAACTGGAAGAAATTGTCAGGATCCCCAATTTGGAATGGGCCAAAATAGAAGATAAAAACCAGGTCATTGCGGTTTGTGGCACCCCTCCTAAATATCCCGGTCCCGTTCAAACCTTTCCCATCTATTACTACCATAAAAACAAACCCTGGCACCTGGGGACCTTATCGATCCAAACCGGATTAACAAATGTGTATAAAAATTTATTCAAAGAATTTGTCCTCATTTTTCCAATCTCCGGGATTCGGATTTTTATAATGGCCTTTTTTGTTCTGATTATTTTCCAGGGCATGGTCTCCCGGCCTTTGGAAACCCTTGTAGAATACTTCAGCAAATTTGACCTGACCCAAACTGATCTTTCTTTAAACCTGACCAGACGTCGGAAAAAAAACTCTTACCCGGATGAGATCGATCAATTAGTGGACGCAATCAATACAATCTGTCAACGCACCAAGAGTGCCTTTAAAGAATTGGATAACGAGTTAAAGAAACGTCTGGAAACGGAAGAGGCTTTAAGACATTCCGAGGAACGCTACCGTATGATTTATGAAAATGCCGGCGATGCCATCTATACCTATGACAGCGATCTTCGACTGACCGGTCTTAATCGCAAAGCGGTGGACTTAATCGGCTATCCTGAAAATGAATTAATCGGCAGGGACATTTTCGAATTGG
>JACRBX010000305.1 GCA_016219225.1 Deltaproteobacteria bacterium | reverse complement strand
CCCATCAAAAGAGGCGTCCGAGATACTGGCAAGGCAGGACGAAAAGGTTGAAGGAATGGATGAACCGAACAAAAGGCTGAAACGGATGTTCTGATTTAAGGTTAATATTTATTCCTGATATTTAAAATAAGCCGCGCAGGTCCCCTCGGTGGAAACCATGCAGGGGCCGATGGGACTGTCTGGCCGGCAAACCTTTCGAAAGAGTTTACATTCCGGGGGGGTCTTGGCCCCGAGCAATACCTCTCCGCAGGCACAGCCCGGATGATCCTGGGCCGGGGGGACGTCGAGATCGAAATGATCTTCGGCGGCCAGGGTCCGATATTCGGGACGTAAGGTCAACCCGCTTCCCGGGATGAGCCCTAACCCCCTCCAGGGGGCATCACAAGGAACAAAGACCTGATTCAGGACCGCCCGAGCCTTGGAGTTGCCTTCGGCCGTGGCCCCCCGTTTATATTGGATCTCCACCCGGGCCTGATCCTGTTCGACCTGCCGGACGAGCAGGAGAATGGTCTCCAGAATGTCCACCGGCTCAAACCCGCAGACCACGCCGGGGACCTTGTAAGTACGGGCCACGGTTTCATAGGCCGAAGTGCCGATCACGGTGGTCACATGGCCGGGATAAATAAAACCTTGAATATTCAGATTTCCCGAATTCAGCAGGGCCGCCAAAGCCGGAGGAAGAAGTTTGTGGGCCGATAGGATATAAAAATTCTCCAACCCTGATCGCTGGGCTTCCAGGACGGCCGCGGCAATCGTCGGGGCCGTGGTCTCAAAACCGATAGCCAGGAAGACCACTTTTTTATTCGGGTTTTCCCGGGCCAATTTCAAGGCGTCGAAACTGGAATAAACCATACGTACGTCGGCGCCCCTGGCCCTTTCCTGTTGCAGGGAGGAATGGCTGCCCGGGACCCGGACCAGGTCTCCAAAGGTGGTCACCATGACCTCGGGGTTCCCCGCCAGCCTGACGGCCCGGTCTATTTCTTCGGTAGCCGTCACGCACACCGGACATCCGGGGCCGGAGATGAGTCGGATGGTCGGCGGCAACAACTGACGGATCCCATGACGAAAAATGGAAACCGTATGGGTCCCGCAAACCTCCATCAGACGGATCGATTTCCTGGATTCAGCCCGGATAGCGGCGATCAGTTTGCCGGCCAGGTCTTTATCGCGATATTCACTCAAATGTTTCATCGACATGGGCCAGGATTTCCTTCCAGTATTTCAGACTTTCTTTGGCTTCTTCCTCATCGATCCGGTGCAGGGCAAAACCGGCATGGATGATGACGTAATCTCCAATCTCGGGCCGTTGGTCGCAGATCTCCAAGCGGACCTCCCGCCGGGTCCCTTCATATTCCACCAGGGCCCAATTGTCATTTATTTTTTTGACTTCCATAGGAATAGCCAGACACATATACGCTCCTTGAACGATTCATTTCTTGTCTTGAGGGTCCGAAGGTCGTCCCTGTCCGCCCCCACCTGCGGGGTGGAAAAATCATATCTTAATTATTCTCAAATCGCCACCTTTATCCGATGAAACCAGCCAGCGGTCAACGGCCTGCTCAAGCATCTCGTAAAAGCGCATGGAGCCGCCGAGTCCTTTTCTCCCGAAATAATAATTGATCTCCAAAAATAAAGGAACGGGCCGTTTTTCTTTACGATCAAAAATAATATCAAACCCGGCCAGATTGATCCCGCTCCTTTCACAAAAATCCCGGACCGCTCCGACGGCCTGCTCTTTCTGAAGGATATCCCCTCCAAAATCGATGAGTCCTCCCTGATTCTGATTGGTCAAAAATATTTCCGGGTTCGGTTGTACGCGCCAGTAAGCATAAAAGGTATCGAATAGAACGACCACCCTCAAATCCTTTCCTCCATGATCAATCCGTTCCTGCAAGACAAACCCTTCGGAAGCCTGAATTCCTCTCGGCAATAAATCCAGCTTTTCCAACAGCTCCTTTTCGGAATGGACTAAGAAAACAAAAGTCCCCTCCCCTCCCTGGTTGGCCTTCAGGACCAAGGGGTAACCGGACAACAGGGAAGGCAGGAGGTCCGAATCAGGATAATTCTCAAACAAGGCTTCACGGTTTTTTAAAACGAGCGTTCGGGGATGGGGGACCTGATAATACTCAAAAAGCAAGGCGTCCCCCACTTTTCCCTCCAGAGGAAACCGAAGGTCATAATTAGGAAAGACCCTGGGGACCAACCGGCGGCATTCTTTGTAGACTTCGGCAGTTACCCCTTGAGGGACCACAACGGCTTGCGCTTTAGCCAATCGTTTCTTCTCCCTTTCGGTGAGGGAACGACCGGCGCAAAGGATGTTGATGTCCCTGGTAATGCAGGGATGGAGTGAGGCGATCATTTTAAAAGATGGGGACGGGTGTCGGGGAGAAACCTCTTTTAGCTTTTTTCAATTTATCAAAATTATCAGGCTTCCTTCTCGTCACTCGTCACCCGTCACTTCCTTTCTTGCTCATATAATGGGCCGCCACAGCCTGGCCCAGGGCGATTCCACCGTCATTGGTCGGTACCAGGGAATGGCAGAAGACCTGAAACCCTTTTTTCAGAAGCCCTTCTTCCACCCCTGCCAGAAGGGTCCTGTTTTGAAAAACCCCTCCGCCCAGTACAACCTTATTCAGGGCTGATTCGTTACGCAGATGGATGCAGATCCGGACCAGGACTTCCATCATCGTTAAATGGAATCGCCGGCTGACCTGCCCTCTGGAGACCCCTTTTTGGATATCTTCCACCACCCCCCGGATAATGGCCGCGGGTTGAATTAATAGAACGCCCTCCTCTTTGCTTATTTCCCAGGGATAGGGCGATTCATTCTGCCCATCTTGAATCATCTCCAGTTCCATGGCCGCCTGGCCTTCAAAGGCCACCGTTTCCCTTAAACCGACCAGAGCCGCCACACCGTCAAAAAGTCTTCCGCAACTGGAGGTGAGAGGGGAATTGATCCCTTGCCGGATCATCTGGATAAGGGTTTCCATCTTTTGCCGATCTTGTTTCTGCAGAAAAGGCAGGGACTGTTCCCAGAGTTCTTCCCCGTAAGCCTGGTATAGATAACTGACGGCCATACGCCAGGGTTCTTTAATGGCCCTGGCCCCACCCGGCATGGGCAGGTAGGCAAAATGGCCTCTCCGCTCAAAGGAGGACAAATCGCCCACCAATATCTCTCCCCCCCAAATCCGGCCGTCGAGGCCGTAGCCGCTACCGTCCAGAGAAAGGCCGATCACCTTTTCGTGCAGTCCGTGTTCGGCCATACAGCCCACTATATGGGCAAAGTGATGCTGAACACCAATCAGATGCAACCCTTCCTGTTCCAGGGCATATTGGGTGCTCAGATAATCGGGGTGCAGGTCATAGGCCAGGATCTCCGGTTCGATCTGGAGGATTCGCTTTAAATGGTCTACTGTGAGCTTAAAAAAATCCAGGGTCTCCAGATTTCCCAGGTCCCCGATGTGCTGGCTTAAAAAGGCCTTGTTATCCTTGGTCAGACAGATGGTATTTTTCAGTTCTGCCCCGCAGGCCAGGATGGGGGAGACCGGTTCTTGCAAAAAAATGGGTATTGGCACAAAACCTCGGGACCGCCTCATCAGGCGGGTACGCCCTGAAACCCTCTGGACAATGGAATCATCGCTGCGCAGATAGATCTCCCGGTTATGCACCAAAAAATAATCGGCTATCCCTTCCAAGCGCCGAAAGGCCTCTTCATTCTCCAGGCAGATCGGTTCTTCTGAAAGATTGCCGCTGGTCATGACCAGGGCGTCAAAGCCCTGTGCTAAAAGAAGGTGATGTAACGGCGTATAAGGCAACATGACCCCGAAGGTTTGGTTGCCCGGGGCCACCGAAGGGGCAATGGGATTGGGATGCTTTTTAGCCAGCAGGATAATAGGACGCTCTCTGGATAAGAGGATTTCTTTTTCTTCCTCGCTGATCCGGGCAAAACGGGAAACGGTGGAAAGGTCCCCGGACATCAGGGCCAGGGGTTTTTCTTCCCGATGCTTCCGAGCACGCAAACGTCTGACCGCCTCCTCCTGAGTAGCCTCCACGGCCAGATGAAAACCCCCTAAACCTTTCAGGGCCACGATCCAGCCCTCTTTGAGCAGGTGGGCGGTTTCCCGGATCGGCTCGGAAACCTCCAAAGGATGACCCTGGGCATCGTGCAGATAAACCTGCGGGCCGCATCGGTGGCAAGCATTGGGCTGGGCATGAAACCTGCGGCTCAAAGGGGAATAGTATTCCTCTGCACACTCGGCGCACATGGTAAAGGGGGCCATGGTGGTCTTGGCCCGGTCATAAGGGATATCTTTGATAATGGTGTAACGGGGACCACAGTTGGTGCAGTTGATAAAAGGATATTCAAAGCGACGGTCCGAAGGATCTTTAAGTTCCTTTAGACAATCGGGGCAGGTGGCCGTGTCCGGGGAGATCAGGGCTGAGCGGTCTTCCTTAACGATGCTTTCGCCGATAATAAATTCACAGTCATGGACTAAAGGACGAGGGAACTGCTGGATACTTGTAATATGGGCCAAGGGAGGTGATTCGTTCTGGACGGCCTGCAAAAAACCTTCAATAACCTCCACCTCCCCTTCGACTTCCAGTTCCACACCCTGGGAGGTGTTGGTCACATATCCGCTTAAGTTTCTGGCCTTGGCCTGCTGATAGATAAAAGGGCGAAACCCCACCCCTTGGACGATACCCTGGATGGAAACATGGTGCCTGGTTTTCATTCTTTTTTATATTTGGGGACTCGTTGAAGAATCCAGTTAAACCAAGGCTCCAGGCCGGTTCGGGTCTGGCAGGAGACTTCGAAGATCTCTAATTTCGAATTGATCTCCAAAGAAATTTTACGGATTTGTTCAACACTGGTGTTGATGTAGGGAAGCAGGTCCGTTTTATTGACCAGCAGCACGCTGGACTTGGCAAACATCAGGGGATATTTAAGGGGTTTGTCATCCCCTTCGGTAACGCTCAAGATCATGACCTTGTAATCTTCTCCCACATCGAATTCAGCCGGGCAGACCAGGTTGCCGACATTTTCCACCACCAGAAGGTCGAGGGCCGACAGGTCAAATTCCTTGAGGGCCGCCTGGATCATCCGGCTGTCTAAATGGCAGGCCCCGTCGGTATTGATCTGGACGGCCATAACCCCTTTTTGGGCGATCCGCTCGGCATCATAGGTCGACTGGATATCCCCTTCGATGACCCCGATCCGGATCTTATCCTTCAGGGCCTCGATGGTCCGTTCCAGCAGGGTCGTCTTTCCGGCCCCGGGGGAACTCATCAGATTAAGGACCAACAACCCATGCTCTTTAAACAGGGCCTTATTTTTTTCCGCCAACTGTTCGTTGGCCTCCAATACGTTTCTAATGACAGGGACTTTCATGATTTTTTCCTTATAATTAGGACGCTGATTTACGCAGATACCCGCAGATACCTTCTTTTCTAATTTCTAACATCATTGCATTCTCATACACCTTTTCAAGAAAACCGTAACCAAGTTTATTGTAAACCCTATAGAAGATTTTAATAATCTTTTCAGTTAATTCTTTATATTTATAATCTTGGTAATCTGCGTCCATCAGCGTCCAAAAAGGAATCCCTGCCGTTTCTCATTCCGCTTCAATCTCTTTAATAAACAACTCCTTGCCGGCGACCGTTTCGATCTCCTGGGATTGACACTTGGGACAGACAAACCGGTACTCTTTAATGACGAATTCCTCACCGCATCCGGAGCAACGACCGGTCAGGGGCACCTGTTCCATTTCGAGTTTGACCCCTTCAAAGGGGGTGTCTTTGGTGATTATCTCGAAGCAAAAGGTCAGGCTATGGGGGACTACGGCGGTAAACTCTCCGACCACCAGGCGAATGGTACTCACCCTGGTGGCCCCGTGTCGGGCCATCTCCTGTTCCACGATATCCAAAATACTTTGGGCAATCCCCATTTCGTGCATGATTATTTTACCAAACCTCAGTCATTTGCCTGATTCACTTAACGTTCAACTTAGTCATTCCGTTAATAAAAGTCAACTTTTTATCCTGATCTTCTTTTATCTTAAACGTCGAGTGGTCTGCGGAAGGGACCCTAAAATTTTATTGACCCCTTCCGGGTCTTCGATTATGTTGATACTCTGCATTTATTTTTAACATTTGGGGCCGGACCATGGATCGACGGTTATTTTTTGAATCAAGCGAGCCCAATCCCGGTCCCCCGTGGCAGTTAAGACGGGATCCGCACCTTTGATGAAGAGGAATTTCGTAATGAACGAAAAACCGGTCGCTAATGATATCATGGCCCAAGAATTGTCGGAAGCCTATAAGACTTTAAGAGAGTATGAAAGTATACTCAATATTATGCCCGATATCATTTATAAAATCGACCCCGAAGGTCGTTTTGTCTATTTGAGCCATTCTATCACCAGTCTTGGTTTTCAACCTGAAGACCTTCTGGGAAAACATTTCAGCGTTCTCGTGCACCCCGACGATGTGCCAAGCATCAGCCGCAAGGTCGTTCTTCCAAAGTATCTCGGCAAAACTACGGGAGACGGAAAAGCTCCGAAATTATTTGATGAGGTCAGAACCGGTCGCCGAATCACTAAAAACCTGGCCATCCGGCTCATTCCAAAATTTTCGCATCAAGATAAAAACTCCGGTATCATCCCGACGATTGAAGGAGAGGTAATCGCTTCCGGTATATATGGCCAATTGGCCCACGACCGAAACAAGGAATTTGAGGGAACTTCGGGTCGAATTGCTTTGAAAACCGAT
>JACRBX010000304.1 GCA_016219225.1 Deltaproteobacteria bacterium | reverse complement strand
TTGATCTTATCCAGGGTGTCTCCGGAGCTGTGCATGTGGGGATTATTATAAAAAGAAGAGATGAACAAGGCCTTGTAGCCCTTCTCCCAGAAGGACATTTCATCCCCTCAGCCGCATTGGGGGCCCACATCCCTCTTGATCCCTGACTCGGCCCCTTTCAACAACCCATAAATTTTATCTACCAGGGCGGAATTGGCCGGCCGCCCTCCCACCCGCAACAGTTCGTCCGGATCCTTAAAACCCGTCTGGAGGTAATAGATAGGCTTTTTAAGGAGCTGTTTAGCTAAAAAACCCAGTCTGGTTATTACCCCTTTTTTCGAGGCTTCCTGCCACAGGGTCCGCAAAGAGGGCTGGGTATACCCGATGGTGTCGATATTGACGACTCCGGCAATGGGAATTCCCTGACGGAAGAGATCTTCCACATAGGCCAGGCTGCCTCTATGACCCTGTTCTTCATTGGAAAAAAAGATCCACTCCATTGTGTTATGGCCGGGATTCCCGGCCATAACACGGGCCCCTTCCAATAAAACCGCCACACCGGTGCCGTTATCGTCGACACCGGGGGCCGTTCCACTCCATTTCAGTCCGTCAGGGTGGGAATCATAATGGGCGCAAAGGATATAAATTTTTTGGGGATTTTTTCTTCCGGGACAGCGGGCCACCACATTTTTCCATGTTTTCCCGCCATGCTGGTAAAAATGATAACTGACTTCTAAGTTCGGGTATGATTTGAGTTGCCGGTAAAGATATTCCGCAACCTGATCCTGTTTTTCCCAGGTGGTCCGATTCCCGAAGGCCTGGAGCTCTTCCAGGGTCTTGAAGATTCTTTGTTCTGAAATCTCCCCAGGAGCCGGCCGTGGTGGGTCAGAAGCCCAAGCCGGGCCGATCAGCAATAGCACCCAGGAAAAAATAAAATAAAGTCCTTTGACTCCCACTCGGGTCATTCCTTTAAAAAGGCTCCGGTCTCTTTCCTTTTGCCTTTTCCGAGTCCAGATTTTTGATTTCTTTTTCTACCTGGTCTTTTTGCACCGGATCGTTTCCAACATATTTTAAGGCGGTCCGAAAGTGAAAGAGGGCCTTTACTTTATCCCCCTTCAATTGGAAGGATTTCCCAAAATGATAATGGGCCTGGCTGAGATTGTTCAAGCTTCCATAGGCCATTCCCATATAATGATGGAGATCCTCTCCTTCTGTACCAAGCTTCTTGGCCCTTTGGAAATTTTCCAGGGCCAATGGATATTCCCCTTTCTCCTGGTAGGCCCGGGCCAGAAAAAAAGCAGCATTCCCGTCTTTCGGGTCGAGGATCGAGGCTTGACCCAATTTTTGAATAGCCTGGGCCAAATCTCCCTTTAAGAAAAAAGCTTGGCCGAGGTCTCTCAGAATATAATGATCCTGGGGTCTCATACTTAAAGCCTTATTCAATTGATCGATAGCCGCCTCGAATTTCCCTTCCCGGATAGCCATCCAACCCTGACCATAATGGACCCAGAATAAGGATTGGGTATCTTTGGACCAGGATTGGAAACGGCTTTGAGCCTTTTGCAAATCCCCATATTTGGTCAGGATGATGGTCTGGAGGCGGCGAAATTCATCGGAACTCTTCCGCTCCCAAGGGCCCTGGCCGGCATATTGATGCAGCAGATTTTCGACATGCGACATCCGGTCTCCGGTCAGGGGATGGGTCTGCATATAAGCCGGGACCCCTTCGGATCCGAATGATCCCCAGCGCCGCAGCTTGTCAAGGAGATCGATCATATACTTGGGATCAAAGCCGGCCTTGGACATAAACTTATATCCCGAATTGTCGGCGTCGTCTTCGTCTTCCCGGCTGTATTTAAGGGCCAGGGTCTGGGCGGTGGCCATGGAACCGGTAATGGCGGCACTGGCTATTCTGGGGTCTCCGGCCAAGACGCCGAGCAAGGCCACGGCCATGGTGGCCAGACCGACCTTTTTCTGCTGCTCCATCTGTTTGGCAATGTGATGGTGGGTGACATGGGTGATTTCATGGCCCAACAGGCCGGCCAGTTCCCCTTCCGAGTCCATGATTTCAATGATCCCCGTGGTGACAAAAATATGTCCGCCGGGAACCGAAAAGGCATTCAACTGGGGATCTTTCAAGAGGTAAAAGCGGAAGGGATAGGGCTGCGGCCCGGCTTGTTTAAGGATTTCCTGGCCCAGCTTATTGAGATATTCCAGAATCAAGGGATCCCGGACCAACTGGAATTTGCTTTCAACCTCCCGGACCACCTGATCGCCTAATTTGCGTTCATCTTCCATGGTCAGGGCAAAGACCTGTCCCTCTTTCAAGGGTATCCAGTGGCTGGAAAGAATAATAAAGAGGCAACAAAGCAGGCCCACAAATAATTTAAAAAAATTTTTCATCTTGTATTCGTATTCTTTCCCTCATACCACGCTTAGGGCGTGGCACCACGAAGCATGAAAATGGTTTTCTCTGAACTCCGAACTCCGAACTCTGAACTTTATTTTCATCTATCCTGCCAACAAACATGTCCCGGTCATCTCCTCCGGGATCGGGATATCCAAGAGGGTCAAAACCGTTGGGGCCACATCAGCCAGAATCCCGTCTTTTAATCCGGCCCTGGGCCGCTTTGGGTCTACTAATAAAACAGGGACCGGGTTGGCTGAAGTATGGGCCGTATGAGGCCCGCCATGACGGCGGTCGATCATCTCCTCGGCGTTGCCATGGTCCCCGGTTATCAAAAGCATCCCCCCCTGAGCAACCACCTCAGAAACCACCTCTCCCAGGCAGGTATCAACCACTTCACAGGCCTTAATGGCTGCTTCCAATTTCCCGGTATGACCGACCATATCCAGATTAGCATAATTCAAAACCATAAATCCATAGCGATTTGTTCTTATCCGGGTTAAGACCTCCCGGGTCACTTCCTGAGCCATCATGGAGGGTTTTAGATCATAGGTAGGGACTTCTTTGGTGGAAGGAATGAGACAGCGCTCTTCCAATGGGAAAGGGGGTTCTATCCCCCCATTAAAAAAATAGGTTACATGGGCATATTTTTCCGTTTCGGCAATCCGGAGCTGATGGATCCCCTGACGGCTGATGGTTTCTCCCACGGTATGGACCAGGTTTTGTGGAGGATAGGCCACTTTCACCTTCGGATAAAAACGGGAATCGTATTCGGTCATGGTCATAAACTCTGAAAGTCCGGGGCGGTTTGAAACCGGGAAGGGCATAAAGCCCTCCTCTATAAAGGCCCTGGTGATCTCTCTGGCCCGGTCGGCCCGAAAATTGAAAAAAAGAACGGTATCCCCGTCTCGAATGGTCCCAACCGGCCGGCCATCCTCCCCGGTTAAAATGCGGGGAGAAATAAATTCATCGCTTTCTCCCTTTTGATAGGCTTCCTCAACGGCTTGCAAAGGATCCTGAACCGGGATTCCCTTACCCTCCGTCAGGGCGCTAAAGGCCTTTTCCACCCGCTCCCAGCGGTTGTCCCGATCCATGGCATAGAAGCGGCCGCATATGGTGGCTATCCGCCCCAGGCCTATTTCCTGGATCTGTTCCTGCAGGTTTCGAATAAACTCCAGGCCCATTTTGGGCGGGGTGTCCCGTCCATCCATAATGGCCTGGATCATTACCCGTTCCAATTTCTCCTTTTTTGCCAACCTGAGTAGGGCCAGCAGATGATTGAGATGGCTGTGGACCCCGCCATCCGAGACCAGACCCAGGAGATGGAGGGTCGTTCCCCTATCCCGGCAGTGCCGAATTGTTTCAAGAAAACCCGGATGCTGGGAAAAATCCCCCCTTCTGATGGCCCGGTCAATACGGGTAATATCCTGATAGACGACACGACCGGCTCCAAGGTTAAGATGCCCCACCTCGGAATTGCCCATCTGCCCTTCAGGCAGGCCGACGGATTCCCCCCAACATTTTAACTGGGCATGGGGCCAGAGGTTAAATAAACGGTCAATGTTCGGGGTACGGGCCAGAGAAACGGCATTCCCGGCGTAGGAGGGACCTATCCCCCAGCCGTCCAGGATGACCAGGAGGAGAAGGCGGGCAGACATCAGGAAACCGGAGTCCCTGTTTCGTCCGGAGAGAGAGCTAAGCGCGGGGCTTCTATCCACAATCCCTCCAGGTCGTAAAATTCTCTGACCGACTCATAAAAGATGTGAACGATCACTTCATTATAATCCAGCAGGATCCAGAGGCCGGGATCCATCCCTTCGATTCCCCGGGGTTCAATCCCTGATTTACCAAGTGTTTCATCCAAATGAGCGGCCAGAGCCTGGGTCTGGCGGGTTGAGGTTCCGCTCAGGATTAAAAAGTAATCGGCAAAGGAACAGTTTTCCCCGACATCGAGCAAAAGAGGGGCCAGGGGTTTTTTTTGAAGGGCCACCCTGGCAATCAACAAGGCCTTTTCTCGGGAAGATAACGTTTGGGGATGTTTTTTAGGGGGCATAAAAATCTTTCTCTAAGATATATTCTTCTATTTTTTCCGGGACCAGATAGCGGATCGATCGATTTTTCTGTCTGAGGGTTCGAATCCTGGTAGATGAAATATCCATAAGGGTTATGGGAAATAAATAGACCGAAAATCCCCAGGGAAGAAGGAATCGATTTTCCCTGGGATAAAAAACAATATCCGGAGAGATTTCCTGTTGAAGGAATCCTTTGATATGGCTCCTCCGGTATCCCGGCCGATCCATAACCACAAAATGACTCAATCGAAAGAGCTCTTGATATTCCTTCCAGGTATTGATCTCCAAAAAGGCATCCATCCCAAGGATAAAATAAAGCTCGGCTTGGACTCCATAGGCCTTTTTGAAAAAGCGCAGGGTCTGAATGGAATAGGATTTCCCTTTTCTCTTTTTTTCTACCTCCGAAGTCTTAAAAAAAGGACGGCCGGCGATGGCCAGACGGACCATTTTCAACCGATGTCCAAAAGGGAGGAGGTTCAGAGTTTTTTTGTGAGGGGGAATGGCCGTAGGGATGAAAAGGACCTGGTCTAAAGAAAAGGCTTCCTGGATCTCAATTCCGGCCCTGAGGTGCCCTAAATGGATAGGATTGAAGGTGCCTCCGAACAGACCGATCCGTTTTGAGTTCGGAGTTCGGAGTTCGGAGTTCGGAGTTCTGGGTTTTCTGTCGAGATCGGGAGCCGCTGTTAGTCGCCGAACGCCGAACGCCAAACGCCGAACGTTTTTTTGCTCTGGACTTTCTGTTTCTCGCCTCACCCCTTTTGCCCTGTCTGCCCCCTCGCGTCCCATGTCTAATCGCCCCTGACCTGTCCTTGCCCAAAGACAATAAACTTGGTGGTGGTCAGTTCCGTCAGTCCCATGGGACCGAAGGCGTGCAATTTGGAGGTACTGATCCCGATTTCCGCCCCCAGACCTAATTGATTTCCGTCATTGAATCGGGTGGAGGCATTAACCAGAACGACCGATGAATCGACTGATTTTAAAAATTCACGGGCCCGGTCATAATCCTGGGTGATAATGGATTCCGTATGGCTGGAGCCATATTGCCTGATGTGGGCCATAGCCTCTTCCATACCCTCGACCACCCGAACGGCCAGAATCAGATCCAGATATTCCTCGTACCAATCTTCTTCCGCTGCCTCCCGGAGGCCTTTCCCCTTACCGATGATTTTGAGGGTTTGGGGACACCCTCGAATTTCCACCCCTTCTTTTCGAAACCGTTTGGCCATCCCGGGCAAAAACGCTTTGGCCACATCCTTGTGGACCAGCAGGGTTTCCATGGCATTACAGACCCCGGGACGCTGGACTTTGGCGTTCAGGCAAATACGGTAAGCCATCTCCATATCAGCCCCCTTATCGACAAAAATATGACAAACGCCTTTATAGTGTTTCAGGACCGGCATCCGGGCCTGGGCCGTTACCATGCGGATCAGGCCCTCTCCGCCCCTGGGAATAACCAGATCGATATGTTCCTCTAATTTCAACAGTTCGGCCGTGGCTTCCCGGTCCGTAGTGGGTATGATCTGAATGGCCCCTTTGGGAATCCCTTCCTGACTCAGACATTCTTGAAGTATCTGGGTTAAAATCAGATTGGAATGAATGGCTTCGCTGCCGCCTTTAAGGATAACGGCATTCCCGGATTTTAAACAAAGTCCGGCCGCATCCACCGTCACATTGGGACGGGATTCGTAAATAAAGCCGATTACCCCCAGGGGGATGCGCATCCGACCGACCTGCAAGCCGTTGGGACGAAGCCACAACCCGGTCACTTCTCCGACCGGATCCGGCAATTGGACCACTTCCAGAAGCCCCTGAGCCATTTCCCTCAGGGTCGCCTCGGTTAGGCGGAGCCGGTCGAGAAAGGCCTTGGGATGGCCGGCTTTTTCGGCTAATTCCATATCCCTTTTATTTTCTTTCAGAATAGAGCCGGTTTTTTTTATCAAAGCCCGGGCCATCTGTTCCAAGGCCTGGTTCTTTTGCCCGGAATTGAGCCCGGAAAGGACCGGGCAGGCTTCTTTGGCCTGTTTGGCGATCTGAACAATTTGGGTTTTAAGGTCCATGATTGATCTCCTCATGCCTTGTTGATAACCATATTATCCCGGTGAATCGCTTCATCCGAGTGCTTGTATTCCAGGCGCTGCTCGATCTCAGAAGTCTTCAACCCTTTTATTTTATTGATATCCGAAGAAGAATAATTGACCAGCCCTTTCCCGACCGGTTGACCTTCCTGATCCAGAAGGCCGACACAGGCCCCGATCCCAAAACGCCCGCGAATCTCTACGATTCCGGAAGGTAACAAACTTTTGCCCTTTTCCATCACAGCCTTTCGGGCGCCGTCGTCGATGACGATCTCCCCTTTGGGTTTAAGGGTAAAGGCAATCCAGTGTTTCTTACGGCTTAAGGTCGGCTTTTGGGGCAGAAAGAGGGTACCCAGGGGTTTCCCTTTTATGAGCTCCCGTAAAACCCCTTCTTTCCTTCCATTGGCCACGATGACCGGGATGCCGCTGGCCGTCACCTTTCGAGCGGCCATAATCTTGGATCGCATCCCTCCGAGCCCCCATTCTCCTGAATACTTGGAAGTGTATTCAAGGACATGCCCGTCGATATGTTCTACCAGCGGAATCAAGCCCGCCTGGGGGTCTTCCCGGGGATCCCGATCATAGAGTCCATCCGTGTCGGTTAAAACGATTAACAGATCGCTGTCGATCAAATGGGCGATCAGGGCCGAAAGATTATCGTTGTCACCGAATTTGATTTCATCTACCGCCACGGTATCATTTTCGTTAATAATCGGGATAATTTCCCATTCTAAAAGGGTAATCAGGGTGTTCCGGGCATTAAGGTAGCGTTGGCGGTTGGTTAGATCATCACGGGTCAACAGGATCTGGGCCGTCAACAAGTGATGGGTATGGAAGGCCTCCTCATAAGCATACATCAGGCTTCCCTGCCCGATGGCCGCTACCGCTTGTTTCTGGGGAATGGTGACCGGTTTCCGACTCATCCCCATTCGGCCCACCCCGGAAGCAATGGCGCCGGAACTGACGATGGCCGTTTGATACCCTTTCTCCCTCAAAAAAGCGATCTCATCCGCTAAGCGGGCAATGGTAGGGCGGTGTAAGGTCCCTTTCTCGGTCAGGACGGCACTACCTATTTTTATAACGATCTTTCTTACCCCTTTAATCAGGGCTTTCCGTTGTTCTGTCAATCCGGTCTGTTTTTCCATGGTCTTCAGGTACAATGGTATTAAAAAGGTGCTGGATTAATAAGGGGATACCTTCTCCGGTTTTGGCCGCTAGGGGGATTACCTCCAACCGGTGTTTTTTGAACTTCTTTTTTATCCTTTCGAAATTCGTTTTCGATAAGGACAGGTCCATTTTATTAACCACCACCAACCGGGGTTTTTCCAGGAGGGCGGGATTAAAAGTCTCCATTTCTTTAATCAGGGTTTGATAGGCAAAAAAAGGTTCCTCCCCTGGTAAAGAGCCGTCAATGAGAAATACCAGAATCAGGGTTCGTTCAATGTGTTTGAGGAATTTGAGTCCCAAACCGGCCCCCTGGCTGGCCCCGGCGATTACCCCTGGGATATCGGCTATGGTCAGGCGATGGCCCTGGTCGTTTTCAAGAATCCCTAAATTCGGGGACAGGGTAGTAAAGGGATAGTCGGATATCTTAGGTTTGGCGGCTGAAAGCCGCGATAGGAGGGTCGATTTTCCGGCATTGGGCAGGCCCACCAGCCCCACATGGGCCAGTACTTTCAACTCCAGGAACAGCCAGGCCTCCTGGCCGGGCTCCCCTTTTTGGGCAAATCTCGGGGTTCGATGGGTGGCGGTGGCAAAGTGTTTATTCCCCTTGCCCCCTCTTCCTCCCTGAGCGGCAACTATCGTCTGCCCTTCGGTGGTCAAATCCGCTAAAAACTGGCCTGTTTCGGCCTCTCGGACCAGGGTCCCTAAAGGAACGAGGATGCGAAGGTCCAGACCTTTTCGGCCGTTTCGCTCATTCCCCTGGCCATGGGTACCTTTAGGGGCCTTAAAATGCTGCCGAAAATGAAAATCCAGTAAGGACTGGACCTGGGAGGTGGCCGTAATCAAAACGTCGCCGCCCTTGCCCCCATCGCCGCCATCCGGACCTCCATAGGGCTTAAAGCGTTCTCTGCGGAAGCTTAAACAGCCATTACCCCCGTCACCGGATCGAACAAAAATCTTGGCCTCATCAAAAAATTTCAAAGATATCTGGCGAGTGTATTCCCTACCCTTTATGGTCGGGTACCTGGGTAGATTGGAAAGATTAGAATCAGAATGGAGCTAATTTCTTCCTGGTCCAGGAAAGGGGGAACTTTAATAAATGCTTATCCTTTTTCGATCTTTTCCCCACCGCTCGAAGGTCACCACACCCTCTATTTTGGCAAAGAGGGTGAAATCTTTCCCCAAACCCACATTTTCTCCGGGGTGAAATTTGGTGCCTACCTGTCGGACCAGGATATTCCCGGCCTTGACCCTCTGGCCGGCATAACGCTTTATCCCAAAACGATGTCCCGCGCTGTCCCGGCCGTTTCTGGAACTGCCGCCGGCTTTTTTATGTGCCATAAAAACCCCTTTAAATCCCTTGAATTTCTTTTATTTTGAACTGGGTATAGGGTTGCCGGTGTCCGACCAATTTCCGATACCCTTTTCTTCTTTTATGCTTAAAAATTAATATCTTTCGATCACGTCCCTGGTGAAGAATTTCCCCCACCACGGAAACCCCTTCCAAATAGGGTTTACCCACTAAAATATCCTGCTCCCGGGCAACGAATAAAACCTTGGGTATCGATACCGCATCCCCTTTTTCTCCCCCCAGGGATTCGATTCGGATCACGTCTCCAGGGGCTACTTGATATTGTTTTCCCCCGGTTTGAATAATGGCATACATGGCTATTTCCTCACCAGAAATTTTAAAATATTCAATTTAACTGACAAAAAAATTTTTGTCAACCATAAAATATTTTTATTTCCAATTTTCCAGAAGGGGAAATAGCGCTTCCGGGAGTCGAACCAGTTTTCCGTCCCGGTCCAAACAGGCATGGACCGTATATCCCTGAACCAGCAAATCGTTTTCCTGGTTTACTATCCGGTAATCAAAGCGCATAGAAGCCTTTCGGATAAAACCGACCCCGGTGTTGATCAATAATATTTCATCATAACGGGCCGACTTGGCATATTTACAGTAGGCCTCGGTCACCGGCAACCGATATCCCCTGGACTCTATCTCGGCATAGGAAAGTCCCAGATGCCGGATCAACTCCGTTCGGCCGATCTCGAACCAGCGCAGATAATTGGCATAATAGGCCACCTGCATGGAGTCCACATCGCCGTAGATGACCCGGTAAGTCGTTTGGAAATATTTCATAATAAACCCTCATGCCACGATAGTGGCGTGACACCACGAATCATAAAAATAGCGCAGTTGATGAATTGAACTCGAACTCTATTTTCGAACTAAATCCCACATGCATCCAATGGGGCGCAACGAATAAGGGGTCCAAGGTTTTTCTCACTTGAAACTTGAAACCTGCATCTTGCATCTTTATTTTCTTACTAAGCGCTCATGCCCGGGTCGGGCACTACGAAGAATGAAAATGTCTTTCGCCGACCCCCGATCCCTGACCCCCGATCCCTGATCCCTGCCGGTCCCCCAAAAACCAGGACATGAGTTGATCTCCCTTTGGGAAGGAAACCTCTCCCTCAAAAGCCGATCTTTCAGAAAAACCCCTTTTCCGGAAAAGGCCGGAGCGGTCTTCGGAGTGCAGGACCGCTAAAGGAACCGGTTCACGGGTGTGGGTCATCACCTGAAGGGGGGTAAAATGGTCGGTAATGATCAGCAGGGAATAGGCTTCGAATCGGTCAAGCCCTTTGAGGACCGGTCCCACCACCTCCCGATCGAAGGCCTCGATGGCCTGGATCTTTTTCTCCAGACTTCCCTCATGAGAAGCCTCATCCGGTGCTTCCACATGGACATAGACCAGGTCTTTATCGTCCAGGAAAGTCAGGGCCTTCTCCGCCTTCCCCAGATAATTGGTATCTAAATAGCCGGTGATCCCTTCCACAAACAGGGCATCCAGACCGGCCGACAATCCAATCCCTTTCAGCAGATCAACGGCCGAGATCACTCCCCCACGGAGACCGAATCTTTCCGGGAAAGAAGGCATGGCCGGGGTTCTTCCCTGGCCCCATAACCAAATAGAGTTGGCCGTCAACAAATCCCGCTCCTTTCTGGACCTGTTAATGGAGTGTTGCTCCAGAAAAGGCCAGGAACGACGGATCAGTTCCACAATCGGCCCCAAATCCCCTTTGGAATTCAAATAGTTGGTCACATCCTGGCCGGTCAGGTCATGAGGGGGCAGCGTTTTAGCCAATGGATCGGCCCCGTTCCAAACCAGGATATGGCGATAACTGACCCCGGGATAAAAGGCCCTGGTGGGATGAGCCAGGAAGGCGTTTAGGTCTTTAATTAAAAGACCGGCTTCCTCGGTGGTAATATGGCCGGCACTATAGGAGTCCATCACCACCCCATCATCGGCCCGCTGATCCAGATGCACCAGATTACACCGGAAGGCCACGTCCTCCTCCCCTAACCGGATCCCCAGACTGATCGCCTCCAACGGGGCACGGCCGGTATGGTATACCGATGGATCATAACCCAAAAGTGAGAGGTTGGCGATATCACTTCCCGGTTCACAATCAGGGGGAACAGTCTGGGCCCAACCCATAATCCCCTGGGAGGCCACTCTATCCATATGAGGGGTCTGAGCCGCTTCCAGGGGAGTTTTTCCGTCCAGGGCCTCCTGGGGGTAATCCCCCATGCCATCCCCGACCAAAATGCAATATTTTCTGTTTGTAAAACTCATTTAAACGCTTTCAACTTAAAGTCGTATCAGTTTAGCTTTTTGAAAAACAATTTTCACCGCAGAGCCACAAAGGGCGCAAAGAAGAGAGGATAATTTTCCCTTTCTGTTGAGAGGACAGAAAGGGAAAAGCTTTCGCTTCCCTCCGAGGTGTAGGCCCTTCCGGCCGGAATCCAGGGTTGTTTTGTTCAATCCCGCCTCTCACGGGATTGAACAAAGATAATTCTCTCTGCGTTCTTCGCGCCTTTGCGGTGAAGAAAACCCCTCTTTTAAAACAACTAAGAGTGTTACATAAAATTTAATTTTCCACCCGGACGATCACGGTTTGATCGGTAATATCCTCCATACGATCAATTTCCCGGATGGCCTTCTGGACCCCGGACTCTTTAGCCTCATGGGTCAGCATGACGATCGGGACCGGTCCTTCAAGTTTTCTTCCCTTCTGGATTACCGAAGCAATACTGATCTTATGGGCCCCCAGAATACCGGCTATTTTGGAAAGGACTCCGGGTCGATCCAGGGCGGAAAACCGGAAATAATAACGGGTGTTCACCTCGGTAAAGGGCTTTAAGGTCAACCCTTTTTCTTTATAACCCGGGGCCGAAAAGCCCGGCGGGATCCTTTGGGTGATCCCCTTGTTAATATTTCGGCCTATATTGACCAGATCACTGACCACGGCACTGCCGGTCGGCATCATACCGGCCCCCTGGCCGTAAAGCAAAATATCTCCCACCGAATCGCCGCAGATATAAAGGGCATTATAGGCCCCCTTGACATTAGCCAGCATGTGTCCTTTGGGGATCATGGTCGGATGGACCCTGGCCTCCAAAAAGCCTCCATCCTTGCGGCAGATGGCCAGGAGCTTGATGCCATAACCGAATTCCCGGGCAAAGTCGATATCCAAAGGGCCGATTCGCGTTATGCCCTCTACAAAAATAGCCTCAGGATTCAATGGAGCCCCATAGGCCAAATGCATCAAAATAGAAAGTTTATGAACCGTGTCCATGCCTTCCACATCCAGGGTCGGGTCGGCCTCGGCAAACCCCCTTTGCTGGGCCTCTTTCAAGGCCTCCGGATAAAGCAGTCCATCTTCGGTCATCCGGGTCAGGATAAAATTAGAGGTCCCGTTAAAGATCCCCAGGATGCTTTCGATTTCATTGGCCACCAACCCTTGCTGCAGGGCCAGAATAACCGGGATGCCGCCGCAGACACTGGCCTCAAAACCGATATCCAATTTACACTCTCCGGCCTTTTGGAAGATTTCCTCCCCTTTGTGGGCCAGAAGGGCCTTGTTGGCCGTTACGACGTGTTTTCCTTTTTCCAGGGCCTTTAAAATTAAACTCCTGGCCGGTTCCAGACCTCCGATCAGTTCAATTACGATCGAGATGTCCGGGTCATTGAGGATTTGATCGGCCTGATCCACCAGAATGCCTTCAGGCACCAGGACCCCCCGGTCCCGGTTTATATCCAGATCGGCGATCCTTTTTAATTTCAAAGGCCTGCCGACCAGGGAGGAAAGAAAGGCCTCTTTTTCAAGCAGTATTTTGACCACCCCGGTCCCTACCGTCCCAAAACCGATTAAACCGATTTGAATTGTTTTCATGAGTCCCCCGAAGGTCCCTTACCCTTTATTCAAAGCCTTTTTGATGCCGCGAATAGCCTGTTTAATCCGATGGGAGTTTTCGACCAGGGCGAATCGGACATATTCATCCCCGTATTCTCCGAAACCCCGTCCCGGAGATACCGCTACCTTTCCCTCTCGGATAAGATATTTAGAAAATTCCACCGAACCCATTTTTCTGAAGGGCTCCGGGATCTTGGACCAGACGAACATGGTCCCTTTGGGTTTTTCCATTTTCCAGCCGATCCGGTTCAACCCTCGAATCAGGGTATCTCTTCTTTCCTTGTAGGTGCCCACGATCTCCTGGACGCACTCCTGGGGCCCGTTTAAGGCAATGATGGAGGCAATCTGGATTGGCTGAAAAACCCCGTAGTCCAGATAGCTTTTTATCCGGGTCAGGGCATGGATCAAATCGGGGTTTCCTACAGCAAACCCCATCCGCCAGCCGGCCATGCTGTAACTTTTTGATAAAGAAAAAAGCTCCACCCCGACATCCTTGGCTCCGGGAACCTGCATAAAACTGGGGGCCTTGTAGCCGTCAAATACCAGATCGGCATAGGCAAAGTCATGAATGACCATCATGTGGTGTTCTTTTGCAAAGTCCACAATCTTCTTAAAAAAATTAAGGTCCACCACCATGGTGGTCGGATTGTGGGGAAAGGAAATGATCAACATTTTGGGGCTCGGCCAGGTCTGCCTGGTGGCCGCCAAAAGATCCTCAAAAAAATCCCGATCATGGCTTAAAGGGATGCTCCTTAAATCCCCTCCGGCAATAATAACCGAAAAGGGGTGGATCGGGTAGGTGGGATCAGGGGCAAAAACCACATCCCCCGGGCTGGTCGTGGCCAAAACCAGATGGGATATCCCTTCCTTGGCCCCGATGGTGACAATAGCTTCGGACTCCGGGTCCAGTTCCACCTGGTAACGCCTTTTATACCAATCGCAGATGGCCGTTCTCAACCGGGTGATCCCCCTGGAAGCCGAATAACGATGGTTATGCGATTTAAGGGCCGCTTCTCTGAGCTTATCCACGATATGTTTCGGGGTGGCCAGGTCAGGATTCCCCATTCCAAGGTCGATAATATCTTCACCCTGCCGCCTGAGCTCCATCTTTAAAGCATTGACGGTAGCAAAAACATAGGGGGGCAGGCGGTTCATACGTCTGAATTCTTCCATAATGATCTCCTTTTCCCGAATAGGGATGAAATAAAACTTTTAACTAAAATTGCAGCTAAAGTCAAAATTTTTCCTTAAGAAATTTGGGTAAGTATTGACAAAAGAGCGAAAGGGAATTAGAATTCTTCATACTTTTACAATCCAACCTGTTTACCCACAGAATACAGAAGGGAGCACCCATGGCTGAAAAAAATATCACCGAAGTAACCGACGAGAATTTTCAAAAAGAAATATTGGAAGCTTCCACTCCGGCATTGGTTGACTTCTGGGCTGCCTGGTGCGGCCCCTGCCGGGCGATTGCCCCGGCAGTGGAGGAGCTGGCCTCTCAGTTTCAAGGACAACTTAAAGTAGGCAAATTAAATGTCGATGAAAACCCCAAAATACCGGGACAATATGGGATACGCGCCATCCCCACCCTGATCTTATTTAAAAACGGGGCCGTGGCCGAACAGATAACCGGAGCGGTTTCCAAAACCACCTTAGAAACCGCTATTAAAAAGACCCTGTAAGCCCGGCCGTGGAAAATTCCATCTACGATCTGATCATAGTGGGGGGAGGTCCTGCCGGGTTAACCGCCGGTCTGTATGCCCGGCGTTCACGGCTGAAGACCATTCTCATTGAAAGGCTGATACCGGGGGGCCAGGTTTTATCTACCGACTGGGTAGATAATTATCCGGGGTTTCCTGAAGGGATATCCGGTTTTGACCTGGTCGAAAGGATGCGCAAACAAGCCGAACGATTCGAACTGCCGGTTATCAATGATGAAATCATCTCCCTGTCGCTCCAGGGTCCTGAAAAAATAATCCAGGGCACTCAGGGGACCTATAAGGCCAGGGCCTTGATCATCGCCAGTGGGGCGGCTTATAAAAAATTGGGCGTTCCAGGAGAAAACCTCTTTGGCGGCAAAGGGGTCTCTTACTGCGCCACCTGTGACGGCCCTTTTTACAGGGATGAAGAGATCGCCGTGGTCGGTGGCGGAGACACTGCCGTTCAGGAGGCCCTTTTTTTAACCCGTTTTGCCAAAAAGTTATACCTGATCCATCGCAGGGATCAACTTCGGGCCTGCCGGATCCTACAGGAAAAAGCCCTGAATGAACCGATTATCCAGCCTGTTTGGAATGCCGAGGTGGAATCCATCCAGGGAACCGGCCAGGTGGAAGAGGTCCGGATCAAAATGGTAGACGGTTCACCGGCCCGGACCATCGCGGTCAAGGGGTTATTCATTTTTGTCGGTATCCAGCCCAACACGGGTTGGTTGAAAGAGACTTTAGCCTTGGACCCTCAAGGATTTATCAAAACCAATGAACGACTGGCCACTTCCATCCGGGGGATATTTGCCGCTGGAGATGTCCGTCGAAAACTATTAAGACAAATCTCCACGGCTGTTGGAGATGGTGCCACTGCGGTTATGGCCGTCGAGAGGTACCTGGAGACCCTATGAAAAAGACTTCCCCGGCATTATTTTCGTGGTATTACCTGATTTTTTTCTTAGTTGGGGGGGGCCTTTTCCTCTTAAATGGCTGCGGGCTTTTTAAAAGCGAAGCTTCCAAAGAGTTGGAACGGACCGCGGATTCCCTGATTATGGAGGGCATGGATGCCTATCAGCGCAATCGATACGACAAGGCCATAGAAGCCTTCCAAAAAATCAAGGATCGCTTCCCTTACAATCAATATGCCATCGTGGCCGAGATCAAATTAGCCGATAGTTATTTTTTAAATAAAGATTATGACCTGGCTGTTGCGGCCTACAAAGAATTCGAAAAACTGCATCCGGCCAATGAAATCATTCCTTATGTCATCTTTCAACAGGCCCTGTGTTATTTTAAACAGATGCCGACCATCGACCGGGATCAGAGTTATGCCTCCCAGGCCGTCCAGGAATTCGAACGCCTGATTAAGGGCTTCCCCAAGAGCGAATATGTCTCTCAAGCCCAAACCAATCTGATCAGCGCCAGGAAAAATTTAGTCGCTCACGAATATTATATCGGAGAATTTTATTTTAAAGGGAAAAAATACGAAGCGGCTCTGGGTAGATTTGAAGGCATCCTCCGTAAATTCCCGGACACCCCCCACCCTCCCAAGATGGATGAGTACATCCGTATCTGCCAGGCCAAAATGGACCAAAATCCGCCGCAAAAAGCTAAAACGCCATAAAGAACAGCATCTTGGATACAGGATGCTTAAAGAAGGCTATAGGCCAAGGGGCCAGGGGCGACAGGTTAGCCGTTTCCCCCATGCTTTGTTTGCCTCATGCCTATTATCTACAATAAGGTTCGCTGGATTTCTATAAAATTCCGAAATCCGAAATCCGAAATAGAAGTGGCGGAGAGAGAGGGATTCGAACCCTCGGTAGAGGTTTCCCCCTACACTCGCTTAGCAGGCGAGCACCTTAAGCCTACTCGGTCATCTCTCCGTTAAACGGTAATCAGATTCAGATAGTTGCAAACAGGGGAAAAAGCCGAAAGCTGACCCCTAATGGCTGACAGCTTTGAGTGGCGGAGGGAGAGGGATTCGAACCCCCGTTCCCCGGAGGGAAAACGGTTTTCAAGACCGCCGCCTTAAACCACTCGGCCATCCCTCCCTTAAATCAGGACGCAGATTTTCGCCGATACCCGCAGATTCAAGAAATAAACTCAAATTAAATCCTGGCAATCTGCACGATCGGCCCTCAGCCGATTCGAGTTCATTGGCGTCCAAAATGCAAATTTCTATATTAAAAACTTTTTTACCATTTCCCTGCTTATCTGTCAACATCAAGATGGCCTTTCAAGTTCTTATTTTAGGCGCTTAGTCAATCAACATCGACAAAGTTTTGTCGATCCTGTGGCAAAATTCCGGTAGGGTGGGTGCAGCGGAGCGGAACCCACCATTATATAAAAACGAAGGAGACGTAAGGACCACATTAATTGGTGGGTTCCGTTATCACTCCACCCACCCTACATTTTGCTAATGCGCCCCTTAACCGTCATTCCGGCAGGCTTTAAAGCCTGTCCCCGAATGTCTAAATCGGGGAGCGGAATCCAGGGACTTTGGTTTTCTCATTTTCTGGAAAAACCTGGATTACCGATAAAGACATTCGGGGATGACGGGAAAAGTGTCGCTGTAGTATTAGAAGTATTCGAGACCATTGATTAACTCGCATTGTTTTTGTAAAATAAAAAGTCCCTTTAAAATCTCTGCGCAGGCGGGAATCCAGGCTACTCCTCTAATTCCTGCCTAAAAAAAGTATCTGCGGGTATCCGCGAAAATCTACGTCCTAATTCAAAAAAATATTGACTTTCTTTTCCCACCTATATTATTTCTTTCTAAATCTTTACCCGTGTCTAAAAAAGATTCATTAGATCTACTCGGTTAATAGTTTTTTCGGTTTTTCTGAAAATATAATGGGTATCATGAACAGGCCCCCATGTCCCAATAGAAATTCTCTCTTTTCATAAGAGACCACTACTTCACCCCATAGGAGGACGAGATGCAAAAGGAACACCCCTGGCACCAACATTATGATTACAATGTACCCACTACGATCCGTTACCCCCGTTTGCCGGTCCATGATTTACTGCAACTGCCGGCCAATGCCTTTCCGGACAAAGCCGCTTTCAATTTTTACGGCACCGAAATGACCTTCTATGAGCTGCGGAACTATGTCCTGCGCATGGCCAATGCCCTGGGGGCCTTGGGGATCTCCAAAGGCGACCGGGTAGGATTACATTTGCCGAACTGCCCCCAATATCCCATAGCCTATTATGCCGCCTTGTCTCTGGGGGCGATTGTCGTCAATCTGAACCCTATGTATACCCCGGATGAATTAAAGGCCCTGGCGGCCAAAACCGGGATCACCACCCTGGTTACTTTTGACATGGTCCTTCCCCATATCAAGGCCCTTTGCCAGACCGTCTCCATCCCCCGGGTTATTGTGACCAGGGTAACCGATTTTATCAATGGGTTTGGTCAAAGCACCCCGAAAGATCTGGATCTGGAGGAAGGCTGGCACCATTTTTCGCTTTTGATTGAAAACTGTTCCAGCACCAAGCGCCCGAAAGTGCAGGTGAATCCGGAAGACCCGGCCCTGATCCAGTTTACCGGCGGGACCACCGGCCTGCCCAAGGGGGCGATCCTGACCCATGCCAACGTCATAGCGGCCACCCTGCAGTGTTCTCTCTGGGGGACTCCGACCATGAGCCTCACTCCCCCGGAAAAGAGGATATTTCTGGCCATACTCCCCTATTTTCATGTCTACGGCAATATCGTGGTCATGAATAACGCCCTCCTGAATTGCGCTACCCAGATTCTGGTCCCCCGTTTTCAAATCGATGAACTGGTGGACCTGTTGGCCAAATTCGAAAAAATTACCTTCTTTCCCACAGTGCCGACCCTGATCACCGCCCTGATCAATCATCCCAGGGCCTCGGAACTCCAGTTGGACAAAAAGCTCGGTTTACTTAATTCCGGCGGTGCGCCCATGCCGGTGGAACTCATCGAGCAGGTTAAAGATATGGGGATTTATTTCGGGGAAGGCTGGGGCATGAGCGAAACCACTTCCCTGGGTACCTCCAGCCCTATCCTGGGTCTGAAAAAGACCGGCAGTATCGGTATCCCCTTTCCGGATACGGATCTGCGGTTGGTGGATCTGGCGGAAGGGAAAGAAGAAGTCCCTCAAGGGCAGCCCGGGGAGATTATTATCAAGAGTCCTCTGATCATGAAGGGCTATTGGGAAGAACCGGAGGAAACAGCCGGTCAATTGAAGGACGGCTGGCTCTATACCGGCGATATCGCCGTCAGGGACGAAGACGGCTATCTCTTTATTGTCGACCGTAAAAAAGACATGATCATCGCCGGCGGTTTTAATATCTATCCCCGGGAGATCGATGAAGTGCTCTTCCAGCATCCCAAGGTCCAGGACGCCGTTTCCGTAGGAATTCCCGACCAGTACCGCGGGGAAACCGTTAAGGCCTGCATCGTCTTAAAGACCGGAGAGACCGCCAGCGAGGAGGAAATCATTACCTTTTGCCGGGAAAAGCTGGCCGCTTATAAAGTACCCAAGAAGGTTGAATTCAGAGATTCCCTGCCCAAATCAGCCGTCGGCAAGGTCCTGCGAAAAATCTTGCGGGACGAGGAAGAGGCCAAAAGAAAAAAATCCTGATTCCCATCCTGCCATAGGATTTCAAAAAGAAAAACCCCGCTCTTGAAAAGGAGCGGGGTTAGCCCTCACCTGATCACAGATTGCTTTTCCCGCCATAGCTACACCTATTAAACCTGTACGTCCCCCGGAGCCTATAGCAAAATAAAGGATTAGTTAGGCACGGGTCGGGCACAAAGCCTGACACAGGGATTATACCCGGATCAGCTATTTCATCCCTCATCCCAGACTTAACGGATCGTGGGATACCCCATGGCTTTAACCGTGTAATCCGTGAAATCCGTGCCAAAAATCTATTTTCGTACTATTGCAGGTTGATTTTTCAAACACAATCTGGTAAATAGAGTGTCAGAAAAATAGAATACTTATAAACCGCTGCCTGCCTACAAAAGGAGATATGGCATGGTTAAAGGATGGCCGAAACCCCCGATTCCCAAAAAGGAGTGGGGGTTTTTATTTTTTGGGGCGGAGGAATAAATAATTTATTACATCAATATTGATGTTGAATAATTATGAAATTTAGCATAGAATTTTATATTACCGTTGGGATACGGAATAAGGCCACAAAAATTTCGGAGGCAGATTTAATAATTGCCAAGTCACGGAAAGAAGACTGGGAAAAGAGAAAATCGCCATGAAAAGAAAAACCGATTTTGATCGATACCTTGAAGAACAATTAAAGGATGAGGATTTTGCTGACCGCTTCAAAAAGGCTGGCCAGGCCTGGGATGTAGCCTTGCAATTGGCCTCCCTGAGAAAAAAATCCGGCCTGTCCCAAAAAGAACTGGCTGAAAAAGTAGGCACTTCGCAACAACAAATCAGCCGACTGGAGTCACCTTCCTATGAAGGACATTCTTTAAGCATGCTGCGCCGGGTGACGGAAATATTGGGAGCCAAAATCAGGGTGGAGATTCAGTACAAGGAAGGTCCGGAACAATTTTCAGTTGCCGAAAAAAAGGCCGATTATGGGGTTAAGAAAAAAAGTCGACTTTAACAATTGAAATCAACCAGATGCTTTCAGGGCTAATGAAATACCTCCATCATTCAGAATTTAAAGGCAGCAAATTTAAATGAGTCTGGACCTGGGATTTTGGACCATAGACTTTAGACTTGAGACCTTGGACTTTGGACTGATAAGGAGACATAATGGGCAAGAAACTCGCTTATGAAAGATACTACTGGTTTCATGGTCAAATTAAGGGGTGCCGATATCCCAACGCCCGGAAATTGGCTGAGAGTTTTGAAGTCTCCGAAAAGCAGGCCCAGAGAGACATCGAATTCATTCGAGACCGATTGGGGGCACCTCTTGTCTATCATTCCCAGGAAAAAGGTTATATCTACGAAGACCCGCACTTTGAGCTTCCTCCTGTATGGCTTAAGGAAGAAGAACTTTTTGCTCTTTGCCTGGCCTTGAGATTTACCGCTGTAATGCCCGATCGCCGTCTCAAAGACTCCCTGGATAAGGCCTTTGAAAAATTCCTTGCTTTCCGTTTCGTCAATCCACCCCCAGGTCTGGATGAAGTCCGGAAAAAGGTGTCCATAAAAAATGTCGTTTATTCCAAGGTAGATGAAAACATCTTCCATCCCGTCCTTTATGCCCTTTTCCAGGAGGAAACCCTCAAAATAAATTATTTCTCTCCCCATAAGAACGAGTCGACCGAAAGGGTCATCCGTCCTCTGCATCTTTTCTGTTATTTAGGAAATTGGCACCTTATCGCCTTCTGCCGACTTAAGAAAGCGCTTCGAGACTTCGCCCTGTCCCGGGTTCGAACCATTGAAAAAGTTGTCCCGGAACTCCCGCTTCCAGAATATCTTCCACCTATAAAGGAATATTTGGACAGGAATTTCGGGGTCATGAGCGGCAAGGAATCGATGGAGGTATGTCTTCGTTTCAGCCCCCAGGTTGCCAATTGGGTCTCCGAACAGATTTGGCATAATGACCAAAAGGTTTATTATACATCGGATGGAAGCCTTTGTTTGCAATTCCCGGTAGCCAATTTCAAGGAGGTCCGACGAGAAATTCTGAAATACGGGGCCGGGGTTGAGGTCTTGTTCCCTTTGGAATTGAGGGAGGAAGTAAAAAGGGAGATCGGGAAAATGGCCCAGGTTTATTTATAAAGTCCAGAATCTGATGTCTAAGGTCCAAAGTCTAAAGTCTTATGTCCAAAGAAAAAGCCAATCGGTTGGGGAAGGGAAAGGGGGATGGCAACCATAAAAAGGTTTGAAGATATCGAGGCTTGGCAGAAGGCACGGGAGTTGGCAAAAATCATTTATAAAGGCAGCAAATTTAAATGACCCTGGCTGGGACTTTGCCCTTGGACTTTGGACTTTTGTGCCCGACTAAGGACCTTGGACTTAAAACTTTGGACTTTTTTTTCAGGTCGGACATCATTTGGGGGAGATAAGGTGGTTGAATAGTCTTCAAAAAGGTGCCTTGTCAAATAAATCGGACCATTTTTGTATTGAGCTACGAATATGGGGATCATTAAAAAGTATAAGGCAAGTTGTCGTGGATATTCATAAAGTGTTAACAAGTCTTTGGGCAAAAACCGACAGAGATGGTAGCGGAGGGTGGCATCCACTCGTTCTCCATATGCTGGATGTGGCTGCCAGTACGGACTCCATCTTGGCACGTGAACCGGAATCGACTCGCAAAAGGATGGCAACGACATTAGGGATGGATTGGGAGGATGCCCGAATGTGGCTATTGCTCGTTGCAGCTTGTCATGATTTGGGAAAAGCCTGTCCAGGATTCCAGTGCAAATGGCCTGATGCTCCCGCCACAGGGCTGGAATTGCCTCGAAGCCCTGATATGAAGATCAACCACGCTTTCGTAAGCCAGATAGTTTTGACGGAACTGCTTCGGGAGAAGCACTGGCCTTTTGAATTGGCGGAGTTGGTTCCCGACGCTGTCGGCTGTCACCACGGGGAGCGCGCCAATCCGACAACTCTTTATAATTTGGAAGGAAACCGAAGAGCCTTGGGCAACTCTGACTGGACAGATGCACGCAATGGCCTCTTCAAGAATCTCTTTCAGGTCTTTCAGCCCAACGGAGTTCCCACAAAGGAGACTCTTTCCGGCCCCGATTTCATGTTGATATCGGGACTCACGAGCTTTGCCGATTGGATCGGCTCCAACGAAGAATGGTTTCCCTTCGGAACTCCTGAAAACTGCGACGATCTGAATAACTGGTTCAAGAAACGAAGGACCCATGCCGACAAAGCTTTGGATTCGATCGGATGGGAACCACGAACCCCACTTTCCAATGAGCCTAAGTCCTTCAAGCAAATATTTGGTTTCGCTCCCCGTCCTTTGCAAAAGGCTGTCGCTAACGCATTAGGTGCGGTGAAGAAGCCCGCTATTTTGTTGATTGAAGCTCCAATGGGCGAGGGCAAAACTGAGGCGGCTTTCTTTTCCCATCTGGAGATGCAGCGGCTTTTTGGGCACCGTGGCCTGTATGTGGCTTTACCAACAAAAGCCACCGGGAATGCTATGTTCAATCGAACTCTCAAGTTTTTGAGCGACCAAGGAACGGACCGGAAGCTCGATCTGCAACTGTTGCATGGAGCGACTCTCCTCAACGACACATATCAGAATTTGCGTCTTTCGGGCATCCACGATCCCGCAACGGGCGGAGAGATCCGGGCCGGAGAGTGGTTTACACACAAGAAGAGGGCGCTCCTCTCGGAATACGGAGTGGGAACGGTGGACCAAGCTCTACTGCCTATTCTGCCCGTGCGGCATAATTTTGTGCGTCTATGGGGCCTTGCGAATCGAGTAGTTGTTTTCGACGAGATCCACGCTTACGATGCTTACACGGGTACACTCCTGGTTCACCTGCTGCGTTGGCTCCTGGCACTGGGCTCATCGGTGGTGCTTCTCTCAGCAACATTACCACCATCAATTCGGCGAAAACTGGCTAATGTTGTTGATGCCAATTTACCAGAATTAGAGAAAGAATACCCCCGCCTATCCGTTTTCCACTCTGGAGTGGTCGAACAAAAACATTTCGAGGCCGATCCTTCGCGCCGCCGGACTCTGCGTCTACTGGGAATTCCTTCGGACCTGCCCAGCATGCGCGCTGTTCTGGAGGAGCATTTGCTGAATGGCGGCATGGGGTTGGCTCTGGTCAATACGGTTCAGAGAGCCCAGGAACTTTACCGGCTATTTCCGGAGGGGGAGCCGCTCAGGCGCGACGGCCAGCGCGTTGGAAAACGTCTGCCCGATAAGACCGAAGTATTTCTCTTCCATGCGCGCTTTCCGGCCGACCGCAGACAGAAACGCGAGGATCAGGTTTTGGAAACCTTTGGGAAAAGTGGAACCCGGGAAGGCCGGAAGATACTTATTGCCACTCAGGTGGCGGAGCAGAGCCTTGACCTGGACTTCGACCTGATGGTAACCGACATAGCGCCCATTGACCTCGTGCTCCAGCGAGCGGGACGTTTGTGGCGTCATACGCGAGGCTTCAGGGATGTTCCCGAACCTCTCCTTATAATTGCTGGGTTGACAGGTGATGAGCCGCCCTCCTTCGGAGAGCCTTTGTGGTGGGGTGCAGTCTATCGTGAAGACCTGCTCTTACGCACATGGAGCCTGCTTCGTGATAGCCAGGCGTTGACGTTGCCGGACGAGATCGATACCCTGGTGCAGGCGGTTTATGAAGAACAAGTAGATTTGCCTGAATCCCTGCAGGAGCGGCTGGAGAAAGCCCTGGAGGCCGAGTCTGGAAAAGCCTTCGCCCTTGGATTTCTGGCGCATAACGCGATCATTGGCCTTCCTGACGACGCATCGTGGAACCAGCCGGAGAGATTCGTTCTTTATGACGAAGATGCACCCGGCGTGCATCGAACCCTCATGGCCCAGACTAGGCTTGGCGAACCATCCGTCACGGTCATTCCGTTATTTGCGGAGGACGCTTTCCGTCCGGAGACTACTCTGGATTTCCACCAAAGCAAACTATGGTTCCTGCGGGCTATGAGCCTTTCACGCAAGAGTGCGGTCAAAAAATTACACGTGGTGGGGGTGCCTGAAGGCTGGAAGAAATCGCCGCTCTTGCGTAACTGTTTCCCACTGGTGCTGAACGCGGAGGGATGCTGGTTAGAGGATGGGACTGTGAGGCTGGATAACGACCTAGGACTGGTGTACGAGGCAAAGGAGGCCGAATGAGTCGATTTAACCTGATTGACGAAAAATGGATCCCGGTGCGATTCCCCGATGGAACCCGTGACGAACTGGGCATCCGCGATACACTACTTCAATCCGGGAATATTGCCGCTATAGAAGATCCGTCCCCGCTGGTGGTGGCGGCCTTGCATCGTTTTCTGCTGGCGGTCCTCTACCGAGCCCTGGAGGGACCAACGGATATCGACCAGGCCAAGGCTCTCTTTAAAGAAGGGCTGTCAGAAGGAAGGGTTACGTCCTACCTTGAGAGGTGGCGGGAGCGGTTCTGGCTGTTTGATGACGAATATCCGTTTGGACAAATTCCGACATTCGAGCCGAAGGCATGGAGGGCTTGGACGGCTCTCGCGGCAGAGCACAATGCGGACAATGCTAAGGTTCTCTTCGATCATGTGGATGTCGAATCACCCGGCACAATCTCAGAGGCCAAGGCAACCCGTTGGATCCTGGCCGCTCAGACCTTTTCTGTTAGCTGTGGCAAAAGCGAGCTATCACATACCAACACAGCTCCATCCGCAACAGCAGCGATGGTATTACCTCTTGGGCGCAACCTTCAAGAAACCCTTTTGTTTTCTCTCGTTCCGCAGAACCAAGAAATCACTGATGTTGACAAGCCCTTATGGGAACGAAATCCTGAATCGGTGAAAAGTCTGAAAGTGGGATATGGCCGTAGTGAAAGCGGCCTTGCTGATCGATACACATGGAGGATTCGTTCCATCCGACTGGAGGCAAATAACCCTGGCCGAATCGAAAAGCTGGCTTTCGCCTCTGGAGTCGATGACTCCTCCGTGGATCAAGCGGACCCTATGCTCGCTTATCGGATAGATGACAAAAGAGGAAAGTTACCCATCCAGTTCCGCGAAAGGGGCCTTTGGCGCGACTTTGATTCTCTGCTCCCTGATGGATCACATCTGGCCCCCCAGGTGATCGAACATGCTACGGCGTTGACGCGGTCCAACCGGGACCGTTTCCCTCGATCCGCAATAGTCCTCGGTCAGGCGAACAACAAAGCAAAGATTGAGTATTGGCGTATGGAGCGTTTTGCCCTACCTGATGCGATGGTGGGAAATCGTTACATTCGGGCTGAAATCAGCCAACTTCTCAAAGATTCAGAGGAGGCACAAAAAAGCCTCTGGGTGGCTTGTCGCAACTTCGCGAGAAACGTTTTGAGTCGAGGGGAGCGAGAGCCGGTCCGCAAAGACATCAGCGCATTCCTGGAGCAAATGGCGGCTATCTCGTGGTATTGGTCTATCCTGGAATCCTGCTTTCACGAGATCCTGCAGGAATACACCCTCGAAAGAGATCCTGATGACATCCGCTACGAGTGGCTAAAATTTGTCCGGGATACCTTACTGGCAGCTTGGAAGAAGCACAGTGCTTCAATCTCCACTGGAAATGCCTGGGCTATCCGTGCCCTTGTGAAAGCCGAAAGACCAGTGTTACAAAAACTCAAGGAATTGAATGACGAGATCAAGAAGCTCGAACCGCAGAAGGAGGAAGTATGAACGGATTCATCGAACGACTGGTAACACTAAATGAAAAAGATACCAAGGTGCGAGCGGTGCTGCGTCGAAGCCTTGCTTTCGAGCCCGGAGTTTATGTGCCCGCTTACCCATACGTCGAACCATTCATAAAGGATGAGGACAATTCTTGGCGTCGAGAAGTGCTCTATCTTGTGGCAGGCCTTTGGGCGCTGCACTGGCGGGAAGGCAGGATTGGAGCGCCTATATCCATCGGAAAGGCTTGTGCAACCTACCAGTCAGCCAGCGGATCAGCAAGTATTGAACGCCGATTTATCAACCTGCTGGATGCCGATTCAGATCAACTACTATACCGCTTGCGCCAGATGGTTTCTCTTCTCAAGGAATACAACATCGATTTTAACAACATGCTAAAAGGACTTCTGTATTGGAATGATGATCAGAAGCGTACCCAAAACACTTGGGCTCGCGACTTCTACCAAAATATTAAGCATGAAGACGAAACAGAATCCACTATCAAGGAGGAGGAAAACAAATGAAAACCCTGATCGAAATCCATGCGTTGCAGAACTTTGCCCCGTCGAACCTGAACCGGGACGATACCGGAGCCCCTAAGGACGCCCTCTTCGGAGGTGCTCGTCGCGCGCGTGTGTCCAGCCAGTGCCTCAAGCGTTCGATTCGCCAACATTTCCTGGGACTGGTGGAACAACAGGCTCTGACAAAGGAGGATATCGCTGTCCGCACCAAACGTGTTTTGGATGCCATCTCCAGTGCTTTGATCGAAAAAGGAAGGGACAAGACTGAAGCCACCGAAAAGGCTCTCTTGGCACTGGCAGCCATCGAGCTTTCAGTAAAAGATGATGGGAAGAGCGAATATCTCCTTTTTCTCGGGCAACGCGAAATTTCCAACATTGCCGATGTGATCCATGAGAAATGGGATTCCATCGCCGCATCCGAGACAGCCACACCAGCCGAGGGTAAGAAACCAGGCAAGGCCAAGAAACAGGCCGCACAGAGTGCCGATCCCGAACTAAAAAAGGCCCTCGAAAAGATTTTTAATGGCGGCAAGGCACTGGATGTGGCGCTCTTTGGGCGCATGCTGGCCGATATGCCTGAGAAGAACCAGAACGCTGCCTGTCAGGTGGCCCACGCTATTTCAACCCATGCTGTCGAGCGAGAATTCGACTTTTACACCGCCGTGGATGACCTCAAACCTGAGGATACTGCCGGGGCCGACATGATGGGAACCGTGGAGTTTAATTCCGCCTGTTTCTATCGCTACGCTGTTGTTGATTGGGAGAAACTCGTGGCGAATCTCCAACAAGACACGGAACTGGCCATCAAGGGGCTGCATGCCTTCTTAGAAGGCTTCGTGGTAGCCGAACCGACGGGCAAGCAGAATACCTTTGCTGCCCATAATCCGCCTGAGTTTATCGTCGTTTCTGTGCGCCATAACACGTCACCCCGGAACCTGGCCAACGCCTTTGAAATCCCTGTTCGTGTGAGAAAGGATGAGTCATTGACCAGGAAGTCAGCTGAAGAACTCGCGAAGAAGGCAATTGCCCTCCAGTCTGCCTTTGGTGGTGAGAATAAGACATTTGTTTTGAATCTCGCCAATGCCGAATTGGAAGGTTTGGGAACTGTTGAGAAAACATTGGATACCCTGTTAGAAAAGGCCATTTTGGTCGTAAAGGAGTGACCTATGCCCACCTTATTGCTTCGCTTGGTGGGGCCTTTGCAATCGTGGGGAACCACCAGCCGTTTTGACCAACGCGATACAGGAAAGGAACCGAGCAAGTCAGGCGTTATCGGGCTCTTGGCTGCCGCCCTGGGTATAGACCGTAAGAACTGGTTGGATTTGGAACCACTAACACGTCTATCGATGGGGGTACGTCATGACCGGTCAGGGGTGCCCAAGCGGGATTATCAAACGGCGGGATGCGCTGCAACCGACACAATCATCAAGGCGGATGGAAGCCCTTCCAAGGATGGCGTTGTTTCCCAGCGTCACTACCTTGCCGATGCAGCCTTCCTGGTAGGGCTTGAAGGAGATGACCGTGTACTTCTGGAAAAGGCACACTCAAAACTGAGAGACCCGACCTGGGCTCTGGCCTTGGGACGTAAATCATATCTGCCCTCCGAACCGATCTGGATAGAGAATGGTGTGCAGGATGCACCCCTTCGGGATGTCCTGGCACGATGGCCGTGGATTGCCTCTCCACGAAAATGGGAAGAACTACCCGAAAGGCTTTTGGCTTCCTTCGAGTCCGAGGACGGATCAGGGGTACTCAAGATGGACCAGCCGCTGTCGTCGTTTGCTGAAAGGCGATTCGGTGCGCGGTTTGTACGTTCGGAGTGGATTCCTTTCCCAAAGGAGGTGACCCATGTTCCTTCATAGGATCCATCTTGATCCACGTTGCCGGGAGGCGAGACGTGACCTCGCCGATCCTTACCAACTACATTCCACCCTCTGTCGGGCTTTCAGCAGGCCGGACAAAAAATGTCCTGAAGGCGAATTCTTGTGGAGGCTTGAGCCTGAGATCGATCTCATGGGATGCCCGCGAATTCTTATCCAGAGCAGGAAGATCCCAGACTGGACAAGCATCGGCGTAAAGGGATGGATGGTGAAAAGCGATCCTGCCCTGGATTTGAAAGACCGGCTAAAGCTCGATTCACTCAAGATTGGGCGGCGTTTTCGTTTCAGGCTGCGTGCCAACCCGTGTGTGACCCGCAAAGGCAAACGCTTGGGGTTGCTGCGGCTGGAGGAGCAAGAGACATGGGTTGGGCGGCAAGGGGAACAACACGGGTTTTCGCTTCCTCTAATTGGAATCTTTAATCTATCAAAATCGACACGAGGGCAATACGAGGTTCAAATTTCGCAGGAACAAATGCTCCGAGGAAACCAGCATTCCGGTAATCCAGTCCGGATATTTTCAGTGTTATATGACGGAGTTCTCTCGGTTACAGATCCAGATAAATTCAGGGTTGCTCTGCAAACCGGGATCGGCCATGGAAAAGTTATGGGTCTTGGGCTTTTATCAGTAGTGCCGATATTCTGAATATTATTGGCCTTGGTCCCGCAAAGGCGCCTTCGGCTTCGGGCTTATGCTCGTGAGACGGATATAAAGCGGATGGACTGATAAGGAGATCTGGCAATGGAAAAAAACATAGCCGTTTTCAGAGGCAAGGAAATCAGAAAGACGATTTATAAAAATGAGTGGTGGTTTGTTATCGCCGATGTGGTGGTTGCGCTAACTGATTCAATTGACCCAAGCGGATACATTAAAGATATGAGACGTCGGGATAACGAGCTTTCCAAAGGGTGGGGGCAAATTGCCACCCCCCTTTCCATCCAGACGGAAGGCGGAATTCAAAAAATAAACTGCGCTAATACTGAGGGCATTTTCCGCATCATTCAGTCCATCCCTTCCCCCAAGGCCGAGCCTTTTAAACGCTGGCTGGCCAAGGTGGGCTATGAGCGGGTGCAGGAGATCGAAGATCCGGAGTTGGGAACGAAGAGGACTCGGGCCTTGTATAAAGCCAAAGGGTACTCAGATGACTGGATTGAAAAGCGGATGCGGGGCATTGCCATCCGGGAGGAACTTACGGATGAGTGGAAAAAGAGGGATGTTGGGCAGGAGAAAGAATATGCCATTCTGACTTCTGAGATCGCCAAGGCCGCTTTTGGCGTAACCCCGGGAGAACACAAAAAAATAAAGGGGCTGAAACGGGAAAATCTTCGGGACCACATGACCGACCTTGAGATGATATTCTCCATGCTCGGAGAGGCGGCTACGACCGAGATAACCAAGGTGGATGATGCCAAAGGGTTTCAGGGAAACAAGCAAGCCGCCCGGAAGGGTGGGGAGGTGGCCGGCAAAGCCAGAAAGGACCTGGAACGGAAGACCCGCAAAAAGGTAGTTTCATCGGAAAATTATTTGACTATATCAGAAAAAAAGCAGAAACAGTTGAAAGGGAAAGAAACCTAAAATATGAATACCGACACCACTTCTAAAGCCGAAGCAATCCGGCAAGCTATTTTCAGCCGCATGAGTGGGGAGGATCGCCTTTTGGCTACCATGAACTTGAGCGATGAGATACGGGATATTACCTTGGCTGGTTTTAAAAGCAGACATCCGCAGCTTCCGGAAGAAGAACTTTGGACCTTATTTTTTAGGGAAATACACCAAATAGAAATCAAACGTGAGTAAGGAAGATTCCAACCATGGAAACTCAAACTGATTTTTTGAAAAGACTGCTGAAAAAGCTTTCTGAATCCGGGATCCCGTTTATGCTGGTCGGCTCAGTTGCGGCCAGTTATCACGGATATCCCAGGACCACAATGGACATTGATACTGTCGTAGAGGCTGATCTGGAAGATCTTCATCGATTCGCCCGATCTTTAGGGGAAGGATATTACGTCAGTGAAGAAGAAATCGATCAGGCGGTGCTGTATCAAAGGGCCTTTAATATAATCGATAAAGCCTCCGGCTATAAAGCCGACCTCATTATCCGGAAGAACCGGCCATTCAGCCGGACTGAATTCAGCCGTCGCTTTCAAATCGAAATCCTGGGAATAATCGCAGGGATGGCCACTCCCGAAGATGTAATCCTGTCCAAGCTGGAATGGTCCAAACTCGGCTCCTCCGAAAGGCAATGGCAGGATGCCTTGAAGGTGGCACAGACCCGGGCAGGGAATCTTGATCTGGATTATATTGGAAAATGGTCTGGTGAACTCGGCGTTCATGATCTTTGGCAGCGTATTAAAGAAATTATTTCCAAGACATAACCGAATGAAAATGGAAGCTAATCATGGGAATCAAAAGGTTTGAGTTAGGTCAAGGGTCCACATGGCGGAAACGTGATAACAAATGATAAACGTGACAATAAACATGACAATAACGAGGTAACGTAATGTCAGAGCCTATCCTTCCAGCCCTCAAACCCATTCCAATAAAAGACCGAATTTCCATAGTATTTTTGGAGAAGGGCAACCTGGACGTTCTGGATGGGGCCTTCGTGGTGGTGGATAAAAAGGGGGTTCGCACCCATATTCCCGTCGGCGGGGTGGCCTGTCTGATGCTGGAACCGGGAACAAGGACCTCCCACGCAGCGGTTACTCTTGCTTCCCGGGTGGGCTGCCTACTGGTTTGGGTTGGTGAAGGCGGGGTACGCCTCTATGCCTCGGGTCAGCCTGGCGGCGCCCGTGCCGACCGGCTTCTATTCCAGGCCAAGCTGGCCCTGGATGATGACGCCCGCCTGAAGGTGGTCCGTAAAATGTATGAATTGAGGTTTAAAGAAAAGCCTCCGGAACGAAGGAGTATAGAGCAATTACGGGGCATTGAGGCGGTCCGGGTAAGAAAGATGTATGAACTTTTCGCCCAACAGTATGGAGTCCAGTGGAAAAGGCGCAATTACGATTATTCCGAATGGGAAAGCGGAGATCTGCCCAACCGTTGCCTGAGTTCGGCGACAGCCTGCCTTTATGGGATCACGGAAGCAGCTATTTTGGCGGCCGGATACGCCCCGGCCGTCGGCTTTATTCATACCGGTAAGCCCCTTTCCTTTGTTTATGATATAGCCGACCTCTTTAAATTTGAGACGGTGGTCCCGGTGGCCTTCCGGGTAGCCAAAAGAAAAGCTATTGAGGCGGAAAGGGAAGTCCGGCTGGCCTGCCGTGAATCCTTTCGACAGACCAAACTGCTTCACCGCATTATACCGGTTATTGAAGAGGTTTTATCTGCCGGAGGTCTTCCTTTCCCGAAAAGGCCGGATGAATCGGTAGCCCCGGCCATCCCAAATAAGGAGAGCATGGGCGATGCTGGCCATCGTAGTTGAAAATGTACCTCCGAGGCTGCGTG
>JACRBX010000303.1 GCA_016219225.1 Deltaproteobacteria bacterium | reverse complement strand
TAACCATGACGGCCAAGCCGATATCCTTTGGCGCCACACCTTATCCGGACAGCTCTATATCTGGCTGATGAACGGCCTTTCTGTTGCCTCCAAGGGCTCTCCGGGCACGGTCAGCGATTTAAACTGGCAGATCGAACAAGTAGCTGATTTCGACGGAGATGGTCAGGCCGACATCCTCTGGCGCCATGCCTTATCCGGGCAGGTTTATCTCTGGTTGATGAACGGTATTACCATCGCTTCTCCAAGATCATTGGGTCTGGTCAGCGATCTAAACTGGGTCATCAGGGATGTCGCTGACTTTGACGGTGACGGTAAAGCCGATATCCTCTGGCGCCATGCCTTATCCGGACAGCTCTATACCTGGCTCATGGACGGCCTTTCTGTTGCCTCATTGGGGTCCCCGGGCACAGTCAGCGATTTAAACTGGCGTATCAACCAAACAGCTGACTTCGATGGGGATGGCCAGGCCGACATCCTCTGGCGCCATGCCTTATCCGGGCAGGTCTATCTCTGGCTGATGAACGGCATTGCCATTGCTTCCCCTGGATCATTAGGTCTGGTTAGCGACCTGAACTGGGAAATGAAGTGAAAAGATGCCGACCTTTTGGGTGGGTTGCGTTTCCATCCACCCACCCTACAATCTAATTCAATAGATACATATACTGGATAACCGGAGTGGGTTGTGTCAGATCCAAATAGGCCATTACGGCCTTGCCGGTACTGATGGCCGTCAAGGCCACCGCCAATTGTTCCTTCATCTGGTCGTATCTACTGGTCATCCATTTGGTGCTAAAGGCACCACCGCCGTCGGTCAGACAGATAAAGGCCCCACCCCCCCCTGGACCAGCAGCGTTTACCCAACAGGTGTACCAGGTATCGGCAGCCTGGGTTTCGGATTTCAGGGTAAAAAAGGCGATTGCCGTCAATAGGACTATTCCCAGGATAAAAACTTCTTTCTTAAAAGTTGTTCTCATGGACGATCTCCTTTCTAACAACCGTTTCGGTTAATGAAAATATTTATTTTTCCAGGAGCAACTCCAGCCACGGCAGGGGATTAACTGCGGCACTAAAAGTCATATCCGCCCCATAGGTGGTTCCTAAACTGTTGATAGCTACGATACGGTAATGATAGATAGCATTTCGAGTCAGACCGGTTAACTTGGCGGAAGCAGCCGCATTACCTGTGCCGCTGCCGCATGACTGGATGCTGGTGGTATTGCCGTAAGCGGTTGTCAGCCCCCATTGGAAACAATAGGTGGTTAGTAACCCGTTGGGGTTGACTGTCCCGTTCAAAGTCGCCCCGGTGGCCGTGATCCCACTGGCGGCATTGGTCTGGGCCGTGGGGACCGCGGCCGGGGTCGTAAAAGTCAGGTCCCCGCCATTGGCCGTCCCCCCGGCATTTACCCCTATTACCTGGTAGTGATAAGTCGTATTCGGGGTCAAGCCGGTTATGGCCTTGCTCACCGCCGTATTGCTGCCCCCGGTGACCGGACTCTGATCGGCCGTCACCGTGCTGCCGTAAGCCGTGGTCAAACCGTATTGAAAGGTCACCGTGGTACTGTTGTTGTTGGCGTTCACCGTTCCGTTCAGGGTCGCACCCGAGGCCGTGACCCCGCTGGCGGCATTGGTCTGGGCCGTGGGGGCCGCCGGCGAGGTCGTAAAGGTCAGGTCCCCGCCATTGGCTGTTCCCCCGGCATTTACCCCCGCAACCTGGAAGTGATAGGTCGTATTCGGGGTCAACCCGGTTATGGCCTTGCTCACCGCCGTATTGCTGCCCCCGGTGACCGGACTCTGATTTGCCGTCACCGTGCTGCCATAGGCCGTGGTCAAACCGTATTGAAAGGTCACCGTGGTGCTGTTGTTATTGGCATTCACGGTTCCGTTCAGGGTCGCACCCGAGGCCGTGACCCCGGTAGCGGCATTGGTCTGGGCCGTAGGCGCTGTGGGGGGGATATCGTAGGTCACATTAATGGTCTGGGTGGTCTGGTTTTGATTGCTGCTGTTGTCATAAGCGACCACGGTGAGGCTATTGGCGCCGGAGATCAAGTTGACCGTCTTGCTCCAGTTGGCCGTCCCCACTCCTGCGGCCGTATCGTTATCGGCCCGGCTGCCGTTCACCGTGACCTGTAATATCCCGCTGTCTCCCTTCCCGGAATCCGAGGCTGTACCGGCCAGGAGGATACTGGCCGTGTTCACATGCTGGCCGTCGGTATGGCTGGTGATGGTTAGGGAAGGTCCGGTGGTATCCGCCCCCGGGCCGGCGGTTACCGTCCGGTTAAGGAGATTGCCGTTATTATCATAGGTATAATCGATGGATTTGCCACCGCCGTAATCGGCCCTGGTCAGCCGGCCGGCATTGTCATAGGTATACGAGATCGTACCGGCAAAACCCGTGGTCGAAAGACCAAAAAGGATCAGGCAAAGAACCGAAAGTCCGATGAGAATGGATTTTTTCATCTTTTTCTCCAAATTTAAAGCCGTGGCGCTAATGACAATATGGTTAAGTATGGTTGAGGTATTTTTGATTTAATGGTGGGTTGCGCTTCGCTTCACCCACCCTACAGGACTCCGTAGCCCCAATCCCAGGGCATTTCCCGTAGGGTGGGTGCAGCGATAGCGGAACCCACCATTCATACCAGCCACCCTACAGGGCTGTTAATACCGTCCCAGTGGCATAAGGAGCAACCGCCTTTATTTATTAGGTATTGCTGGGGGATTATTTTTTTTCCATTCGTCTGATTCAGGTTCTAAATACCAAAGATCGTTGAGTTTAACTTTCTCTTGCCCCACAGGTAAATCAAAAAAACCCTTTACCTTGCCTACAGCTTCTTTTTCCCCAAGCAGTGACTCCAGATTGTTTGTTTGTGTTCTTGTTGTTTGGGTTTGGCTATATCCCGTCGGTTCCTTTTTAAAGAATATCCCCAACCTGTCTTCCACAGCATGTGGATTTAATTTTCGTGGTATTAGCGGTTGTTTTTTTATAATTTTCTTATTTTTTTCCTTAAGTTTCTTAATAAGATGCCATAACTTTTCAGTATTTGGATCACTTTTTCGCGGCAGGGGTGGAAGAGGATTCTCCTCAACGATCATCCATTCGTTTGATTCTTCAATAAAACGCCACAAATCGTTCACAATAACCGCATATCCGGTCGGATCTATCCAAAGCTGAGGGTTATTTAAGGCGTACTGGTAGGGGTTAACTTCCCGGGGATCTGAAATCTGTGGCCAAATCGGTTCCCGGGAAAGAAAACGTCCTGTGCCCACGTCGTAGTATCTGGCCCTCATCTGATACAGAGTACCGTTTGTGCCTTCCTGCCTTGCCCCCCACTGGCCGACAAAGGTAAAGGGCTGGGGGTTACTGCCATTGTGTCCCAGGAGCTTTCCATAGGGATCATAGGCATAGCTGTCGGTCACCGTCCCGGACGCGTCGGTCAACGCCAGGGTGCTGCCAATGCGGTCAAAATGGTAAAAATAGACCTTGTTGCCGTCTGAGGCATCGATCATGTAGAGGAGACGTCCTGCCGGGGTCCAGACATAATAGCGCAAAAAGGCCCCGCTGGTCTCATTCTTCTCGGCCACGACAGGGCTCAGGCCGATGGCCTTGTTGTAGTAGTAGTGGATCGTATCCCTGGTGATCAGGTCTCCCAGTCCGTTATAGGACAGGGCGACGCCGTTTATGCCGGTTAAGCGGGAGGCATCATCCCAGATGAAGGTGTTGGAGGGGGCGGCGGTCTGCCGGCCTCTCTGGTCATGGGTGTAGCCGGCCGTAGTAATCTGAGAGGCCTGGTCATAACTGAAGGTATCGGTCGCCCCCTGAAGAAAGGCGGCCGGATCATAGGGTGCGGTTTGGTTGATCGAGGTGACCTGACCGGCCGCATCCAGGGTATAAATCAGGTCAATGGAATTTCCGGACTGGATACGGGTCAACCGGTCGGCATTATCCCAGGTGTAGGTGATCTGCTCCCCATTGGAGAAGTTCATGGTCCTGAGCCGGCGGTCGGCATCATATCCCAAATCCACACCGGCCCCGGTCAGGCTGTCGGTAACACGGGAGAGAAGTCCGGTTACCCCATCGTAGCTGTAGGTTACGGTAAAAAGCCCGTTGTTGTAGCTGGCCGTCCTGAGCCGGCCGCCATCGTCGTAAGAGGCGCCGAAGACCACTCCGGGGTTGTCGGTGGAGAGTATTCGGCCTTCGTTGTCCCGGGTCAGTGTAAGGTTATTGCTGCTTAAGAGCCGGTCCAGCTCGTCATAGGTGTATTGCAGGGTCAGCCCGCCGCTGTATTGTCTCTGGATGATATTCCCGGCATTGTCATAGCTAAGGGTCTGGGTCCGGCCGTCAGGATAGCCGATGGTTTTCAACCTTCCCCGGTTGTCATAGCCATAGGTTGTATTTTGGGAAAGGGGGTCGGTGATCGAAGTCCGTCTTCCTCCCTGGGAATAGCCGAAGCCCCAGGTCCGGCCGTTAAGGTCGGTGATCTGGCTCAGGAGGCCCAGGTCGTTTCTCGAATAGGTGGCCGAGCCGATGGCCGGCGACGTTACACCCGTGAGCAGCCCCCGGTTGTCAAAATTATTGCTGGTGGTCCTGTTCAACTCGTCCGTGACCCCGGTGACCCTGACCATGGCATCCCTGGTCAGGGTGATGGTCTGGCTCAGGGGATCGGTGATTCCTGTCGTGTTCCCAAGCTTGTCGGTCTGATAGGTGGTGGTCCGGCTCAGGGGTGTGGTGGATGAAGAAGGAACCCCTTCATCGTCATAACCGGTCTGCCAGGTCTGTCCTCCCAGGGTCAGGCTGCTCAGCCAGCCCCTGGAGTTGTAGCCGTAAAGAAGGGCCATACTGTTCGGATCAGTGATAGAATTAAGTCTGTTCAAGCTGTCATAGGCCAGGACCGTATTCTTACCCAGTCGGTCGGTGATCTGCGTAATCCGGTCCATGAGATCATAAGCGTACTGGATCTGTCGGCCTTTGGGGTCGGTCACCGCCGTGGCTTTCCCGTTGGCATTATAGGTGTAGGTGGTGGTGTTTCCATTCTCGTCCCTCAGGGATTGGATCCGGTCGTTCAGGTTGTAGACGATCTCCAGATAGGTGCTGTCGGCATGGGTGATCCGCTGAAGCCTTTTATAGAGATCATAACTGAAAGTCTGCACCACCCCGTCCGGGTCGGTCATGGATGCTAACGTGGCATCGCCGTTATAGGTCATGGTGGTAATCCCCCCAAACGGATTAGTCAGGGAGAGTACCTGCCCCTGGCCGTTATAGGTATAGGTCCAGGTTTTACCGGCCTGGTCCACCCTGGTCAGGACATTGCCCCTGGTATCAATGGTGAACTGCTCGTTGGTGCCGTCCGGATAGTCGATTCGGGTCAGATCGTAGAAAGTAAAAGTAACCTGCTCGGCATAGGCCGGGTTGACAAAGGTCTGATCCTGGGCGGTATAGGTGAAGGTCAGGAGGCCCCCGGCGGCGTTGGTGAACGAGGCCAGCTTCCCCGTTTCCGAATGATAGGTAAATTGGGTAGTATCCCCCAGCCGATCCGTTACCTGGGAAATCTGGTTATTTACGGTCTTACCAAAGGAGATCTGTTTTCCCGTGGGATCCGTAAGGGTTTGGGGAGAGGGGCCATTATGGAGATAGGTGACTTCGGTACTGTCCGGTAATTTTTCAGTCACCTCCCCGGGAGTACCGGTGTAGATCAGATCGGTTTTATGGCCGTAGGCATCCGTCTGGGAGGTGACCCGGCGCTGGGTGAAATCTACGGTCTGGGTAAAGGGGGTATTCCCGGCCGGACGGGTAATCCCGGTGATGAACGATCTTCCCGAAGAGGTCTGCCAGATGAAGACGGTCTGGTTTCCGGCCGGATCGGTTGCCTTTTCCAGCAGGTGACTGCTGGGGCCGATTTCATATTGAACGGCTCTCCCTGGGGCTCCGGCAACTATTTCGGTCACCGAATTCACATATTGATTGTCTTTGCCGATATTCACCCGGCGATCGCCGGCTGCCCCTGCCCCTTCATAGATCGTTTGGGGTATCCAGGTGGTGTCAGCGTATTCATAGGTCAGGCGGTTTTCATTGCGGTCGAGGACATATTTCAACCGGGTAGTCTGATTGGCCTGTTTTTCGAAGAGGAAGACCTTTTCCTCCAGCGGATCCATCAGGTAATAATAACCGCTGGTCTGATCCGGGCCGGTTTCCTGTAAAGCATATTTCCGGGTGGCTGCGGATATCGTCCAGGGGCCATTATTGGTCGAGCCGAACATGATTTGATCCCCATTCTTCCCCCAATAGATTTCCGCACGCCTGGTGGTTCCCATGGGGCTGAATTTGAAATAGTTCAGGAAACTGTGGAAAAAGCCTTTATTGTCATCCACCCACCAGGCACTCATGTGATAAATCAAATCGGCCCGAAGCGGGATCAGGCCGCCCAGGTTCAGCAAAGGCATAGCGAAATGGAAGGAGCCATCGCTGCCCGATATGGGATCTCCGATGTCCAGACTGAGATTCCTCTCTGTCGAATAGGTCTGCTCTTGCTGGGGAAATGCGGGAGAACCCATCATCAGGAAAAGAAAAACAAGACCGCTGACGGTCACCTGTTTTGCCAGAGCGTATTTCATATTTCCCCCTTTAATTATAAATTAGGACGCTGATTTTCGCCGATACCCGCAGGTGACTATCTTTATATACAAATCCTGGCAATCTGCGTTTATCTGCGTCCAAAAAGGAATTTCCTATACTATAAATTTATTAATGCGGGTTGACCTCTTCCTTGATCTTTTTGATTTATCCGGGGTGGTCAGGATTTCCAGGAGACTGTTGGAGTTATGAAAAACCTTTCTTTCATCAATCCCCGCCTTTTCGACATCGCCGATAAGGGTCTCCGGCTCGTCTTCTTTCCGTCGGTAAATGCGTACGATATAAGTTTCCATGGGAATCGTTTATAAAACAGAAGAGGATAGAAATAGGATAGAAAGAAAAAAATATTTTTTTAAACCAGAATTGATTCACCACAGAGACACAGAGGACACAGAGAATTTGTCTTTTTCTTTGGCAAGGAAAGCCGCCAAAGAAAAACCAATCTGTCGCTTTGCGAACGAGAGGTCTACCTGGTGCCGCAGGTCCCGCGGCAGGCGGGATATTCAAAAATCGGCATCTCCCGATTTTTAAAAAATGAAGAGTCTCTGTGCTCTCTGTGTCTCTGTGGTGAAAAAGAGTTCCAAACATATAAGCAGTTGCCTCCTGCCTCGTGCCTCTCGCCTGTCTTACTTTTGCCTTATGGCCCGGCAGAGAGATTCTGTTTCCTCTGAGGGTTCGATCCCCAGGGCGGCATCCAGCACCATCCGGCATTGCTGATAAATGGCCAGGGCCTCGGCCCGGCGTCCGAGTTTTTGGTGGCAGCGCATGATTCCGCGGTAGAATTCCTCCTGCAGGTCCTGGACATCCAGTGCCTTCTGGTAAAAAGTTGCGGCCTTTTCCCATTCCCCGGCACCTTCGTGATGCCGGCCGGCCATTTCAATCAACCGGATAAAGCGGGCCTTCAACCTCTCCCGCATGGGGAAAATCCATTGAGAGCCCTCTTCCCCGGCCAGGAAGTCCTTCTGATACAGGGCAATAGCCCTCTCGGAAAGGGACAGGGACAGGGAACCGGTCCTTTGAAAATTTTCCTCTACCTGCCCGGCCGCCTGGCGAAAGGCCCAGACATCCACCCAGCAATACCGGGGGTCCAGGGTCACCTTGGATTCCTTCAGCCGGAGGACCTTTCCGTTTCCAAGCAGGTTTCTCAACTGATGCAAGGTGAATTTAAACGAAAGATGGGCCCCGTCGCCATCCGCCTCTGGCCAGAGGGCATCGGTCAACTGGGTTTCGGTCACATCCCTACCGCCGAAGGCAATCAAGGCCTTGAGCAGGGCCAGGGGCTTCTGCCGGGTTTTTCCTGAAAAAGGCAGGGCTCGGCCTTCGTTTATAATCCCGAACCGGCCAAGGGTATATATCTTCAGGGGATAGGGCCAGCTCTCCACCCAAATCCCCGGTGGGTGAAGATTGCAGCGCCGGATCAGCTCCTGAACGTAGGTCGGTTCGATTCCGGCCTCAAGGGCCCTGGCACAAAGTTCGGCCTTTACAAACGGCTGCCAGACAAAGGTGAGAAAATTGCCCGTCTCCCGGCCCAGAGCCAGGGCCTGGGAGAGCAGGTCCAGCCCCGTTTTCTCATCACCGTCCGAAAAGTGAAAGTGGGCCTTGATGAGCAGGCTGGCTGATTTCAAATGATCCGCCTTAATTTCCAGGGCCAGGGCCAAAGCGGTGTCGAGATACCCCGCGGCCTCGCTGAACCGCCGGGAGGCCTGGAGAATCTGGGCCTTGACCAGATAGGTAAAGATAAGGGCAACGGGCTGTCCGATCTCTTCAAAGGTGGCGATGGAGCGTCCGATATGGACCAGAGCGGTCTCGAATCTGTTTTGACAAAAGTCTACTATGGCCGCCAGACAGCGATAAGCTGCATAATCGTATCGATCCAGGGTGGCCGATTTGGTGGCCAATTGTTCAATCAGCCAGCCCGCCCCCCCCTCTTCGGAGCAGTTCAAAGCACTTATGGCCCCCTGCATCAACATCTTGCCGTCCAGCAGGTGGATGCCCGTCTCCTCCCCGGATTTCAGGCCTTCGGTAACGGCCTTGATGCAGGCCTCATGGCGGGCGGAAAAGGTATACAGCAGGATTTCGGAAAATTTGGCCGATAACCGGTTAATCGGAGGAATGTCCCTTTTCCGGGCCAGGTGTTTGACCTGGTCGAGGATCATATCGGCCCGGTGCATTTCGCCCCGGCGAACGATCAGACAGGAGGCCAGGTTGGACAACAGGTGGATCTTCATTTCGATCTGTTTGCTGCGGTCGGCCAGGAGCAAGGCCCGTTCGATATAGACATCCAGATCGCGGTATTTAGACTGATGAATGGCGGAATATAAGAGAACCGGCAAAACTTTTAATTCTATCTCTTCTGTGGGGATAAAACCGAAACGGTTTATGAGGTCGTCAAAGGTTGCGCTCCAGCGGTCCAGGGTTTTGATATCCTCGAGAGAATTGGCCAGTAAAAAGACCAGGCCGGCCCAGGAAAGGAAGAGGCCGGTTTTCTCCCCCAAGCCTTCGAAGGCCCGGAAGGCCTCCTCAAAACACCGGCGGCTTTGAGCCGGATCATCAAACTGGCAGCACATCCCCATCCAGTATTGAATCCAGGGGCTGGTCTCGACGACTTGCCGGGGCAAGCCATTGAGCCATTCCCGAAGGGTCTGATTCCTCCCCTGCCCCAACAGAGAGGCCCCCTGGCCGAGTATCAGCCGGATCACATTTTCATAATCGCCGGCCTGGAGGAAAAGTTCGGCCCCTTCTTCGATTTGACCTGATTCTTCCAGGAGTTTGGCAGAGACTCTCCTGATTTCCGTTATCCTTTCGGATTTGAATAAACCAGGGGCCCGGGATAGCAAGAATTCACGAAACAACGGATGGTATCGGCAGGAGCCCCCCTGAACCGTGTATCCCGAGGTAAAAAAATTGTCCTGAGTCATTCTGGTCAAAATTTTTCCGGCCAGGTCACTACCCGTGAGCCTCCCGGCCATTTGGGGTGTCATGTGGGGCAGGAAGGCCGTCTGGACTAAAAAAGCCTGGGTCTCCTGATCGATCCGGTTAAAGATCTCAGCAGCAAAATAATCGAAAATTTCATCCCGGGTTAAATGACCGGTGAGCGGAAATGAGGCGGTCTGTCTCCTGGCCGCTTCGATCAGGAGCACCAGTCCGGCCACCCAGCCGTCGGTCATGGCCAGGAGGTCATCGACAATTTTTCCGGCCGGCTTGTTTTGCCTTTTCAAACGGACTATTCCCCTGGATTCTGCGGCCGTCAACCTTAACTCGTCCCATCCGATGAGATGCATCTTCTCATTGGCCCGCAGACGGGCCAGGGCCGGAGGCGGTTCGCGCCGGCTGAGGACCAGGACATTGATACCCGGCGGGATTATTTCCAGACCCTGGGCCATCATGGCCTGGAATCTTGAATCAATGGGTACTTCCTGATAGTTATCGAAAATGAGAAGAAATGCATCCTGGCCGGCCCTGTTCCCCCTTGTTCTTTTTCCGGCCTTCCCTCCATATCCCATAGGAGAGGAAAGGTAAGATTCGGCTGAGGAGGAGCTGAGATGATTATAAAGGGTTTCAAAGTAACGGAGCGTAAAGGTGGGAAGGCCCGCCTGGTATTCCGGGGTCAGAAGCGGCAGGGGCTTTTTCCTGCGGGGCAGGGCCTTTTGGGCGGCCAGTCCCAGATAATAAAAAAAGCCGGCTAAATCCCCATCGCCCTCATCGAGCTGGTACCATAAAGAAGGGCGCGATCCGGATTGCGCATAAGTCGCCGCCAGGGTGGTTTTTCCGGAACCCGGCGGGCCGGATATCCAGACAATGGGTCTCCGGCAGTAATCATCGAGCAACCGGAACAGACGCTCCCGCCGGAAAACCCCCGAAACGGCTGGAGGGCTGATTTTGGTAATGGAAGCGGGCAAAGCAATCACCTCACAGAAAGCATTTAACTTGATGGTGGGTTACGTTTCGCTTCACAAACCCTACCGGCTCCGCCCCCTCCTACACATTTACCGGCAACTTTCCACTTCCAACTTAAACTGGTCAAAAATTCTGTCCTCTATCCAAAAGCCGTTTAGCTTTAGCTTGATCAGCTCTTGAATCGGTTCTTGGATTAATCCCTTTTTCCAAACCAATTTAATCAAACCTACGGTCCCCATGACTTTTTGATTAATATTGGCGGCAAATAGACGTGGCTCCCTATTATCCAATAACAGAAGGTCGGCTTTTAGCTCCTGCCCAAGGGCGATAACTTCAGATTCTCCATAGTCTAAAACGGTTTGAAGTACCTCAACAACCTCTTTATTTTTTACTGATACCCTTTCTATCCAACTCGAACAAGCCAAGTCGATAACATTTGACCCCGGTTTTCCAAAACCGTCGACAACGACTTCTTTAAAAACCGCATCGGGGATGATTATTTTCCCCCAGATATCTTTCAGGAGAAAAAGGCGATCAATAGCAGAAAGACCAATAAGAGGGGAAGCATTTGAAATAATAATTGGCATCACAGAAATTCCTGCACGGTTTTGGAATCCTCTTCATATTCGCTGAGATCATAGTGCAGGGGTACTTTCCGGACCTTAAGGAAATCCAGGAAGTCCCAGATTGATAATTCGGCCAGTAATCTGGCTTGACCAAAACTTAATAGATGCCTCTGGAAAAAATAGGCAGCCATTTCTTTTTTGATAGCCAGGGCGGTTTCGCTCTCTGTCAATCCAAGGGTTTTAACTATGGCCGCTGGCAGGCTCATTTCAACCTTTAATAACATAAAACCTCCGGTTTTTTTAATTAATTATACCACCACTAATTTTAAAAACCAATTAGTCTTTCCGCCAAATTGCAGGAATCACCTTTCCCAGCCATTCCTAATCTGAAAAGGAACTATTTCTGTAAGATTAATACGATAAACTTATAATCAAATTAAATGGATATGTCAAGTTGAAAATATAGAAAAGGGAAAAACGGCAGATGGAAACTCAAGGAAAAAGCTCCGGTTTCCCAGAGGGCGATCCGGTCAAAGAATCGAGGAAATGTTTTTTTATTGACAACATTTTCGTCAGATGTCATCACATATGACGATGAAACAGCCCGTAGAACCCACCAGTTCCCGTAGCCCGTAGGGTGGGTGCAGCAAAGCGGAACCCACCAGTGCAGTGCAGGGTGGGTGGAACGGAGAGTAACCCACCTTTTATTCTACTCAGAAGATAATTCATGCATAATAGCTCTCTGTAAAAACTGGTTCAACGAAATCCCGCTTTTTATGGCCTTTATAGCCGCTTGTTTATGCAAATCCGGCGCGATTCTCACATTGAAGCTTCCTTTGTATTTTTTGTCCGGTTCACGCGTCAAGGTCTTACAGGTCGCTAAATAGTCCTCAACGGCTTCTTGAAACGCTTTTTTAAGATCAGCAACGTTCGTGCCTTCAAAGAGAATAAGATCGTTGATTGATTCGATTTTCCCGTAAAATATTTCATCATCGGCACTGTAATGAACAGAACCTACATATCCCTTATACGTCAAAATGTCTTTGGTCATGCCATGAACCCCTTATTCTTTAAATGCCTGATAATCTCATCTAAATAACACTGTTTTATTATCGAAGACGGATGCGGTTTGTGCATTTTAATCAAATCATTAATTTCCCCGTTATAGAAAGCGACCCTTGACCCTGATGTCTTTCCGGTTTTTATCTCCTCATAGCCCAAGCCGGCCAGCAGCCCTTTCAGTTCTGAGAACCTTATATCCTTCGATCCGGATGAAATTTTTTTAAACTTTTTTTCTGATTTTGTCATGTCATTGATTTATAAATGATTTCATTTTAAATTGCAACTGATTTTTAGTGCATTTCGTCCTCCCTGACTATCGGTCAAATTTCGGCTGAAGAATGTTACCTGTTGGGTTTGGGCAGAGGGCAAAGAGCAAGGGGCAGAGAGTTCCCGTAGGGTGGGTGCAGCAAAGCGGAACCCACTAGTGAGGGTGGGTGGACCGAAGGGCAACCTGTTAATAAAATAAAAAATGATACCAGGTCAATTCGAACCCATATTCGGAAAAAACATTTTATTTGGTGGGTTCCGTTTCACTCCACCCACCCTACCTGACTACC
>JACRBX010000302.1 GCA_016219225.1 Deltaproteobacteria bacterium | reverse complement strand
TCAGGGTTCAGGGTTCAGGGTTCAGGGGTCAGGGTTCAGGGTTCAGGGTTCAGGGTTCAGGGTTCAGGGTTCAGGGTTCAGGGTTCAGGGTTCAGGGTTCAGGGTCATTTTGGGAGTTAGTATCATTTTGTCAATTGAAAAATGAAAAAGGTCCTGGTTTTCCTTTCAGCTTTGAGCTTTGAGCTTTGAGCTGTAATGTCTTTCAATAGCCTGAACCAACCCTGGGATGGTATATTCCTCGGCAACAGCCGTAACCTGGAGACCATTATCCCTGGCGGTTCGGGCCGTGATCGGACCGATACAGGCAATGGCCACATTTTTAAGCAAGGGAAGGATTTTCTGCCTTGGAAAAAGGGCCAGGAAATTGATCACCGTGGATGAACTGGTAAAGGTCAGGCAGTCTATCTCTCCCCGACTCAGTTTTTTTTCCAGGGGTTCCTTTTCTTCCTGGGCTGGCAGGGTCTTATAGGCCGAAACCACCTGGACCTCGGCGCCCATATTGCGCAAACCTTCAGGCAGGACCTCCCTGGCCTGCTCCGCCCTGGGGATCAAGACCTTTTGGCCGGACAAAGAGAGGCCGGAAAGGGCCTCTAATAGGTATTCGGCCTGATATCTTTCCGGAACCAGGTCGGGCCGCAGGTGGAATTCGGCCAGGGCCTGGGCCGTGGCCGGTCCTATAACGCCGATTTTTACACCCTTTAAGACGCGCAGATCGAACCGGAGACCTTTCAGCCGGTCAAAAAAGAAACGGACCCCATTGGGGCTGGTGAAGAATATCCAGCTATACCCCTCTATCTGTTGAATGGCCTGATCCAGTTCGGACCAGTCAGAGGGAGGTTCAATTCGAATGGTAGGGAATTCCAGGCATTCGGCACCCAGATCGGCCAGCCTTTCCGCCAATCCACTGGCCCCTTCACGAGTTCTGGTGATGACCAGGGTCTTCCCGAAAAGGGGGCGTTGTTCAAACCAATTCAAGGTATCCCGCAATTCCACCACCTTCCCGACCACCAGAATGGCCGGAGGAGCCAGGGCGGCCTCTTCGGCTTTCCGAATAATGGTTTGCAGGGTACCGGTGACGGTTTTTTGCCTGGTTGTTGTCCCCCAACGGATAAGAGCCGCCGGGGTTTCAGGGTCCCGACCGTGGCGAATAAGCCTTTCCACGATGATGGAAAGGTTTTTTACTCCCATCAAAAACACCAGGGTTTGATCACCGGTCGTTTCTTTTTCCAAATCCCGGGAAGGGACTTCTTTCGTCGGATCTTCATGACCGGTAAAAAAAGCCACGCTGGTGTTGTATCGACGGTGGGTTAAGGGGATTCCGGCGTAAGCCGGAACGGCTATGGCCGAGGTGACTCCCGGTACGATTTCAAAGGGGATATGGGCTTTGACCAATTCCTCGGCCTCTTCTCCGCCCCGGCCGAAGATAAAGGGATCCCCGCCTTTAAGCCGGACGATTTTTTTTCCCAATGAGGCCTGATCGACGATCAACCGGTTGATCTCTCCTTGGGGCAGGGTATGGTCCCCGCCCTTCTTGCCTACATAGATGACCTCAGCCTCTGGAGATATGTGTTTCAGGAGTTCCGGGTTGGCCAAAAAATCATAGATAACCACTTCGGCTTCCTGGAGAAGCTTTAAGCCTTTTACGGTAATCAATCCCGGGTCGCCCGGACCGGCGCCGACTAAAAAGCATTTTCCGGTCATGATCCTGTCTTCTCCCTTCTAAGCCATTTTTCCATAAATCCGGGCCAGGACTTCTTTGCCTCCGGTCAAAAGAAGCCTTTCCGCCAGGCGAACCCCAAGGGCCGATGGCTCGGTAAGGGGGCCTTCGAACTGATCCGTATACAATTCTTGCCCATCCAGATCGGCGATAAGTCCTTTCATAATAATCCGTTCCCCTTGAATCCAGGCATGGCCGGCTATGGGAACCTGACAACCACCCTGGAGTCGGTTGAGAAAGGACCTTTCTGCCTGAGTACAGAGGGCGGTAGCCTGATGGTTGATGACGCCGAGGAGATTTTTGAGCCGGAGATCCGCTTCCCGTATTTCGAGGGCCAAGGCCCCCTGGCCGACGGCCGGGAGACTGATCTCAAATTCCAAATACTGGCTGACCTTCATTTGGAGACCCATCCGGTGAATTCCGGCAGCCGCCAGAACAACCCCGGCCAGTCCCTCGGATTCGATTTTTTTTATGCGGGTATCCAGATTTCCTCGAATGGAGACGATTTGAAAGTCAGGTCTTTGATGCAACAACTGGGCCTTGCGCCTCAGGCTGCTGGTGCCGATCCTTTCTTGGTCGGGAATATCTTTTAGAAGACGGTGGTCCCTGGAGACGAAGACATCTCTCGGGTCTTCCCGAACCGGCACCGCTCCGATCATAAGTCCTTCGGGCAGATCTCCGGGCATATCCTTCATGCTATGGACCGCCATATCGATTCTGCGGTCCAGCAGGGCCTCTTCAATTTCTTTAACAAAAAGGCCTTTACCGCCTACAGCGGAAAGAGGGCAATCCAGGATTCTATCTCCGGTGGTCTTGATGATTTCCATCTCGAACTGTAACCGGGGATGAGCTTCGGCCAGCGCCTCCTTGACCCATTTGGATTGCCGTAAGGCCAAAGGACTCCCCCGAGTCCCGATGATAATGTTTTTTTCCCCCATGAAAGAATCTGTTAATGGCAACTGGAACAGTTATGCGATGCGCAGCTCCCGCAATTAGACGAACTGCCGGTTCCGACAAAACGCTCCGACCCTTTAAAGGCGAATTTGGACATTTTTTTCTGAAGATGGTCTTTTTTACAACTTGGGCAACAAACCACCTCATCGGACCTGAAGACGATGGTCTCAAAATCCTGCTCACAGTCCAGACAGGTATATTCAAAAATAGGCATTTTATCAATCTCCTTTGATAATTCGTAACTCGCAACGTGCAACAGAAAAATTTCAAATATCTTTGGTTAGTACTACAGCGAATTTTTTGCTGAAGCGCCGCCTTATCCGTCATTCCGGCATGGTTTTAAGCCGGAATCCAGGGACTTGATTTCTCATTTTCCTGAAAAACCTGGATTCCCGATAAAGACATTCGGGAATGACGAAAAAAGTGTCTGTAGTGTTAGATAATTTATAATAATCATCATCGGGTGCTCTTTCAAGTTTTTTTGGTCATCCGGTCCCAGCCTTCCATCATGGCGGCGGCCAGCAGAGGGACCATGAGCTCGTGGTGGCCGATCAGGTAATACCCCCGCCCTCCTTCCCGGGTGGGGCGCCGGACTATATTGGTGGCCGGTCGGTAATGGTGGATGAAATCCATGTTGACGGTTGTAAAATCGGTCAAAGGATACCCTAAATTCCGGATGAGGGTCACGGCCTTGAGAAAAACCTCCGGCAGGATGACGGCCGATCCGATATTAATAAAAACCCCTTGCTCCAGGGAACGGACCATTGAACAAAAAGTCTGGAAATCCCTGTAAGTGGCCTGCCCGGTGGCCTCGGCATCCATGGAGGGGTGAAGATGGATGATGTCTGTACCGATGGCGACGTGGACGGTCACGGGGATTTCGAGCCGGCGGGCGGTGGCCAGGAGGCTGGAGGATAAAAAAGGGAATTTGGCTTTCAATAAGGCCTCGCCTACAGCCTCACCCAATCCCATCCCATTTTCCGCCCCTCTTTTTATGGCACGGTTCAAAAAATGGGCGGTTTCCCGGCACATGCCAAAAGCCCCTGTCCCCAACTCCTGATCCACATCTTCGGAGGTATGGCCGACCATGGCCAACTCCGTATCATGGATCACCCCGGCACCATTGAGGGATAAGGCTGAGATGAATCCCTTCTTCATGAGTCCGATCAAAACGGGATTCAGCCCCACTTTGATCACATGGGCGCCCATGGCCCAGTGGATGATTTTGTCGGACTTCCTGGCGGCAAGCATAGCCATCACAATGGATCGAAAATCCTTGGCCCCTAATAGATTGGGCAGGCTGTCCAGAAAAATTTCCAGGGAGTTTCCCGGTAACCAGGGTTTGGCGAAATCTTCCAGACAGACCTTGCTTTTTCGATCTTTCAAGGAATAGGTGGTGAGCCTTTTTAAGGCCGAAGGGGGAATGCCTTTAGGTTTCATGCTTTTTATCTTTCAGGGGGTAGGGAATAAAAAAGAATCGACCAGTTCACAGAGCAGGTGGATGGCCAGGATATGGGTTTCCTGGATATGGGGCGTGTCACTGGAAGGTACGATTAAAGATTTATCCGCCCATTGAATCATTGCACCCCCTTCATTTCCGGTCAGGGCCACGGTCTTTATCTTTTTCCCGCGGCCCGCTTTGAATCCCCTTAGGATATTAGACGAATTTCCGCTGGTGCTGATACCCAGGAGGATATCCCCCTGGACCCCGAGGGCCAGGATTTGTTTTTCGAAAACCTGATCATAGCCATAATCGTTTCCAATGGCAGTCAGGATGGAGGTGTCGGTGCTTAAAGACAGGGCTGGAAGGGGAGGCCGTTCGATTTTAAAACGATTGACAAATTCAGCGGCCATATGCTGCGCATCGGCCGCACTGCCGCCATTGCCCATGATCATTATTTTTTTCCCTTGGGAAAAGGCCTGAGAGATCTCAAAAGCCAGATCGATCAGATCCTGGGAATGGATCTCTAAAAAACGGTTTTGGACGTCTTGCAGGTCCTTTAACCGTTTATTTATCAATTGGTTCAGGTCATTTACCGGTCTCTGTGCCATAAGAAAGCTAAGTACCTCAATTCCTTTTCTTTGTCAACCGTCTTTCGACTCATTTTTTCAGGAGGATATAGAGAGCGCCCTGGTGGCGCAGATGGCCGGCTGCCAGTTCCGCTCCAAGCCCATTCCCCCAGAAAAGATCGACCCGGGAAGGACCTTTAATAGCCCCTCCGCTGTCTTGAATACAGACCCAGCGTCCGAAAGGTTCCCAGGAACGGATATGACCCTGTTCATCAAAGGCCGGTTTCATCCCGGTTGTCCAGGCCAGGCCGGCTGCCGGGAAGACGGTTTGGTCCGCAGCGATCGATCGGCCTGGGGTCAGGGGAAGGCCCAGGCTGCCATAAGGGCCTCCCTGGGCCTCCTGGAAAAAAATGTAGCTCGGATTCAGGTTCATTATGGCCGATTGTTCTTCAGGATGCCCCTGGAGATAGGCAGAGATGGATTGAAGGGATAGGGCTTCAGGTTGGAATATCCCCCGGCGGATCAATTCCTTGCCTATGGCAAAATAGGGATGGCCATTGGTGCCCTGATAACCCAATTTAACCAGAGAACCATCCTCCAGGCTAACCTGTCCCGAACCCTGGATCTGCATGAAAAAGAGTTTTACGGGATCATCCACCCAGAGGATTTCCAGATTTTTCCCGGCCAAAGGACCTTCCTGCTCTATTTCCCGGCGCGTGTAATAGGGGATTACCTGGTTCCCCCTGGTCCGGCCGATCCATTTACTGCCCTGGATTTGCTTGGAGAATTTGCTTGTATCGATAAAGAGCAGATCCTCGGGTTGCCGGTAAACCGGGTACTGAAAATGGGATGATGGCCAGCGACTTCCTTGTAAGGTGGGCTCATAATAGCCGGTCATCAGCAAGGGGAGGGGCTTATCGTCCAAGACCGCCCGGAAAAGGTGATAATGGCTTTTAATCTGATCTTGAAAGGATTGACTGTCCTGGTATTTTTGCAACAGATGCAGGAAGAGGGTTAAACCGGAAAGGATTTCTTCGCTTCTTATTTCCCGTGACCCCAGAAAAATTTTTTTTCCCGTCCGGTTACTTAGATATTTCAGGCTCTCTGTAACCGCCTGCTCCAGACTTTTTGGGTCGAGATCATCCTTCAACAAAGGCCAGTTTTCCTCCGGAACCAGTTGGAAATGCACCCCTTCTCTTACGGGCAACGGCCTTTGAATGACGGAAGAACAGGAGCAGACGAAAACAACCAGTAGGGTTACAACAATCTTTGAAAGGGCATTTTTTCCCATAGTTCCTTTAAAAGAATCCTTTTTGACTTGCCTTTCTTCTAACAATTTTGTATAGACCATGGCATAAGTGAGAGAGTCTGTAAAGAAGATTTGAAGGGGTGGGGCGCCACGAGGCATGAAAATAGGTTTAAGAAAAAAGCTCAAAGCGAAAACCCTGGACAGGTTCAAGGGTTTTTCATGCTTGCAACTTGCAACTTTATTTTCGGACTGAGCACTATGGAGATAAAAGGTGATTCCGTATCAGCAGACCATTAATACCCAAATCAGTTGCGGGGGTATCGGATTGCATACCGGTAAGCAGGTTAATCTTACCCTGAAACCGGCCTGTCCTGATTACGGAATCCGATTCATCCGGGTGGACCTGCCGGGAACCCCGGTCATTCAGGCCAAGGATTCCCAAGTGGTCGATACCCGTCTGGCCACTTCTTTGGGCTTGAATGGATACCGGATTTACACGGTAGAACATCTGCTGTCGGCTTTGGCCGGAATGGGGATCGATAATGCCTCCATTGAAATCGATTCTTCGGAAGTTCCCATTATGGACGGCAGTGCCGCCCATTTTACTTCTTTATTACAAAGAGTTGGATTTAAGGCTCAGGAAAATCGCAAGACATTCTTAAGGATTAAAAGGCCGGTCACTGTCCAGGAAGGGGATAAATACATCCATCTTTTCCCCTATAGCGAATTTAAGATTTCTTATACCATCGAGTTCGATCATCCCCTTTTGCAAAATCAGTCTTATACACTGGTCGTCAAGAATAAAACCTTTGTTGAGGAAATCAGTCGGGCCCGAACTTTCGGTTTTTTAAAGGATGTGGAGACTCTAAAACGAAATGGGTTCGCCAAGGGGGGCTCACTTAAGAATGCCGTAGTGATCGATACCCAGGGGGTCCTGAATGAAGAAGGCCTTCGCTATGAAGATGAATTCGTTCGCCATAAGATTCTGGATCTCATTGGAGATCTCTCCCTGGTCGGGAAACCCCTTCTGGGACATATCATCGCTTATAAATCCGGGCACACCTTAAATTTGGCGATCATTAAGAAATTGTTGTCCGAAAAAGAAAATTTTGAAATCGCCACGCTATAAAAAAAATCCCCCCCTTACGAGCCTCATCGTATTTTGCCGGTAAAAATTCCTCTGCCCCTGATTGTTGATAATTATGTAAAAACGCGTCATTCCCGCGCAGGCGGGAATCCAGGACAGGTGTAACCAATTATAAACACTGGATTCCGGCTTTCGCCCTCCGGGGTGTAGTCCCCTACGGGACGGAGGCCGGAATGACGAAATGCGGGTTTCGGCGGCTTTTTATATGTTTATCATTGTTAGATACCATCAAAATAGAGATATCGGAATGGACTTGCATTTTTTGGCCATTTTGTTAATATTTTTTTTATGAAACGCATTTTTTTGATGAATCAGGCTGTCGGGTGTCTTGTTCTGCTCTTTGTTTTTTTGGCTCTTTGGGGTCCAAAACCAGCTTGGGGAAAACAGGCCCAGATAGGCGACATCATCGTTACCAACAATCAAGACTACCTCTTGCTTTATTTCTACACCAAAGGGTGTTTTACCCCTGATATGAACAAGGCGATCCTGAACGGGATTCCAACTACTTTTACCTTCCTGATTGAATTGTATAAACCCCGCTCCCTCTGGCCGAATAAACGCCTGGCCACCTTAAGACTACACCATACCATTAAATACGATTCCCTGAGAGAAGAGTTTTCCGTTACCTTAAGCGAGCGGGGAAATCAAACTTTTACCATGAAAGAGTTCAGTAAGGCCCAGGAGATGATGGCTGATGTCAGTAATGTCCAACTGATTCTCCTCCAGGCCCTGGAAAAGAACAACCAGTATCAATTGCGGCTAAAAGCGGAGCTCAACAAAGTCCGTCTCCCCTTATACCTCCATTACCTTTTATTTTTCGTTTCCCTGTGGGATTTCGAGACGGATTGGTATGTGGTAGATTTTATGTATTAAAACCTCAAAACCCCTCCTTAATCGATCCATGAACTCCATTTTATCGGAAGAACAAAAAGAAAGGCGACGCAAAAAAAGAGAACGCCTCATTATTATCTTAACCATATTAGTGGTTTTGATTCTGACGATCTGGGAGACTAAAATACTCCGGCCCGACTTTCCCTTTTCCACTTCCCAACGGGTCGTCCTTTTTGCTTTAATCAATGTTAATATTATTTTACTTCTTTTACTGATTTTTTTAGTTATTCGAAATCTTCTTAAACTGGTCACCGAAAGAAGGCGTAAAATCCTGGGTTCCAAGATCCGGACCCGCCTGGTAATGGGGTTTGTTACTTTGTCTCTGGTACCGACCATCTTATTGTTTTTTATCGCCTATGAATTTATGGCCATCGGATTGGATTACTGGTTCAATATTCATATTGAAAAATCTTTGCAGGACTCGTTAGATGTGGGCCGCGCCTATTATCAGGCTTCCCAGCGGGGAACCCGAATCTATGCTCAGCAAATCAGTCTGAACCTGAGCCAGTCCGGTTTTTTAAGAAAAAATGGTGGAGACGATTTTCTCCGGAATCTCCAAGCCAAAAGGCAGGAATACGGCCTGGCCTGGGTGGGTGTGTTTTTACCCAGTCTGGAACAAAAAATTCTGGTCAGCACTTCGGAAAGCTACCTGAAATACTTTCAAGATCCCCCATTGAGTCTGATACAAAAAAGTTTTCAACCCCAGGGAGTTTTCGAGGTTCAATCCACTCCCCAGGGAGATTTTTTTATTGCCGGTGTTCCGGTCGGGGATGGTTCTTCTGAGGGGAAGAGTATGGCCACCGTGGTAGTGGCGACTTATTTCCCGGGGGCATTGTTAAAGAAAATGGAGACCATTTCCACTGGCCTGGAAGGCTATCGGCAGATGCAGATGTTGAAAAATCCTATAAAATTTATCTACCTGATTATCCTTTCGATTGTTTCTTTGTTGATCCTTTTTTCTGCTACCTGGTTTGGCTTTTACCTGGCCAAGGGGATGACGGTTCCGATCCAAAGGCTGGCGGAAGGGACCTTGCGGATCGCTCAAGGGGATTATAATTTTTCTATAGACTTAGAGGCCAAGGATGAATTCGGACTGTTAGTAAATTCCTTTAATAAGATGACCTCTGATTTGAGAAAAGGTAAGGAAGAGATCGAACGGACCCATCAAAAATTGTGGAAAAGCAATGAGGAACTCAATCAAAGGAAACAGTATATGGAGGCGGTCCTGGCCAATATCGGGACCGGCGTTATTTCTTTAGATGCTGAAGGAAGGATCAGTACCGTCAACCATTCGGCCAGGGAAATGCTTCGGATAAAAACCGAAAAAGTCCTGGGCCGGCCGTATCGGGAGGTGCTTCTTCCGGAACATAAGGTCCTGCTTCACGATCTGGAAGCCAATCTGGACCTGATTAAGATGGGCACCCTCAAACGGACCTTGCAGGTCCCGCTTCAGGATAAGACCCTGACCCTCCTTTTGAAGATTACCCTGTTACGGGATGAGGAAAAACGAAATTTGGGCATGGTCCTGGTGTTTGATGATATGACTGAGATCGAAAAGGTTCAAAAGGTTTCGGCCTGGAGAGAGGTGGCCCGGCGGCTGGCTCATGAGATCAAAAACCCGTTGACCCCCATCAAATTGTCGGCCCAACGTTTACGAAAAAAATATTCCTACCTTCTGCCGGAGGGAAAAGAAAAAGAAATATTCGATGACTGTACACAAACCATTATTAATCAAGTGGATGAATTGATCGTTTTAGTCAATGAGTTTTTCGCCTTTGCCCGATTGCCGGCAGTAACCCTTTCCATAAATGACCTAAACGCCCTGATTCAAGAGGTCCTGATTTTATATCAGGAAAGTCGCAAGAATATTGATTTTTCATTTTTGTCCGATCCGGAAATACCCAAATTCCCTTTGGATCGGGAACAGATCAAAAGGGTTATGATCAACCTGCTGGATAATGCGGTAGCCGCGATTGAGAACCAGGGGTCCGTTCAAATCCGGACAGGTTATGATCCGTCATTGAAGATGGTCCGTATTCAGGTTATGGATACCGGCATCGGGATCGCCCCAAGAGATCGAGACCGGCTTTTTGAACCCTATTTTTCCACCAAAAAGGGGGGAACCGGCCTGGGGTTGACGATTGTCAGCTCCATAATATCCGATCATCACGGTCATATTCGGGTTAAAAATAACGAACCTCACGGAACGATCTTTACCATTGAGCTTCCTTTGGAAGCCTGACCAAACCTGTAAATTTGAAAGTGCGTTTATCCTTAAATTAAACGGAGATTAGAGTGAAACAGATTCGACTGGTGGTCAAAAATAATCCTTATGCCTGTCAAGAGGCTTTGAAAGTCAAAGACTGGCTGGAAAAGGAAAAGGGTTTTCAGGTTTATTGGGATGAAAAAGAAGAACCTTTAGATCTGGAGCTGCCTCAAAAGCCATTGGATCTGGTGGTCGTTTTAGGGGGAGACGGGACACTGCTTAAGGCGGTTCGTCTCTATGGCACTCTGGAGGCCCCTATTCTGGGGGATAATTGGGGGGGGTTGGGGTTTTTGACGGAAATCGCCCTGGATGAGCTCCGGCTCCTGTTCGAAAAGATCCTGGCCGGGGATTATCAAACCGAACCCCGAATGGTCTTGTCAGCCCGGATCATTCGGGACGGGGAAGATCATCCCACGGTTTCTTTTTTAAATGATGTGGTGATCAATAAAGGGGCCCTGGCTCGAATTATAGATCTTGAAACCAGCATAGACGGCCAATTTCTGACCTCTTACCGGGGAGATGGTCTGATTGTAGCCACCCCGACCGGTTCTACGGCCTATAATCTGGCAGCCGGAGGGCCGATCCTCCACCCTTCGCTGAAAACCATTATTTTAACCCCTATCTGCCCCTTCACCCTGACCAATCGTCCGATTATCGTCCAGGACAATTCGGTCATCGATATTCGTCTGGGGTCCAAGGCCAAGGAAGTCTGGTTGACTTTTGATGGGCAGGTGGGATATCCTTTAAAAGAAGGAGACCTGGTACGGGTTCAAAAGGCTGTTAAATCGATTCTCTTGATTAAGACCCCTTTTAAAAATTATTTTGAGATCCTTCGGACTAAATTGAAATGGGGCTGAAGGGGAAAGGAATCAGGCTATGCAATCAAGGTTGGGCATTGGTGTAATTATCTTGGCCGGTTTTTTATTATTGGGCATGGGATCAATGGACCAGGCGGAAAAACCCGGGGAAATCCCTGTTCCCGACAAAGAGGTTTCGGTCATTATTACCGACAATGAGGGGATGACGTTGAACCTGACCCAATTCAGTATTAATGGACAAACCTATCTAACCGGGAAGTTAGGTGCCGGTCGGGTGGCGATGCCCTTGAGTCAAATTCGGGTTATTGCATTAACTGCGGAGCCTAAAAGAATTGTGGCCAAGGTAGAGGTGACCGATCACAGTCAACTGACTCTTTTTTTGGAGAAAGGGATCATGATCTACGGGAAGATCAAGGTCGGGAATTATCAAGTCTCACTGGACCACCTGAAAAAGATTGAGATTCTGGGGATTTCCGAAAGGAAGATCGGAAAGGACCGTATCTGATCTCCGATTTTATGGGTTGAAATTTGTATGAGTCCGGTTAAGCGATCCTTCGGATCGGTCGAAAGAGCCGGATTAAAAACACTCCGGTTAGAAAACCTCCGACATGGGCAT
>JACRBX010000301.1 GCA_016219225.1 Deltaproteobacteria bacterium | reverse complement strand
TTAGCTTCCGGGTCCTTTCTTTTCCCGACCTTACCGTTGATGGAAGCTTTGTTCTGGGCGGGGCTGTGGCTGCCAAGATGATTGTTTCCGGTTATTCCCCCCTTCTGGGAGTCCTCCTGGCCCTGGCGACCGGTTTCTTGGCCGGGTGCGCCACCGGGATGTTGAACACCCGTCTCAAAATCAACAGTCTCCTGGCCGGGATCCTGGTCATGACCATCCTTTATTCGGTCAATTTAAGGATAATGGGCCGTTCCAATACCCCCTTGCTGAACCAGGAAACCCTTTTTACGCCCTTCGAGGAAACCCGGATCCGCTGGTTTTTAATCATCCTATTTTTTGGTTTGATCGTTTTTCTCAGCAAGTTCCTGACCGATCTTTTATTGCGGACCCGGATCGGTTTGGCCATGCGGGCCACCGGGGATAACGAACAGATGATCCGGGCCCTGGGAGTGAATACCGATCAGATGACTGTTCTGGGACTTGGCCTTTCCAATGCCTTTGTGGCCCTTTCCGGGGCCCTGGTGGCCCAACATCAGGGGTTTGCCGATATCGGTATGGGTATCGGCATGATCGTGGCCGGATTGGCCGCCATTATTATCGGAGAAACCCTGCTCAGGGCCAAATCGATCGGGATGATGACCCTGGCTGCAATCCTGGGCTCCTTTACCTATCGCCTGATCATCACCACCGGGCTCTGGCTCGGTCTGGCCCCGACAGATTTGAAGATGGCCACCGGAATCATGGTCATCCTGGCCCTGGGTTTACCGGCCCTTAAAAAGGGAAAAGAAGAGAGGCCTTTGTTGCGCGGGATTTGATATGGTCCTTATCCGGGATTTGAAAAAGATATTCAACCGCCGGACGGTTGACGAAAAGGTCGCCATCAACGGCCTTGAGCTGACGGTTGAAAAAGGAGATTTCATAACCGTCATCGGCTCCAACGGCGCCGGTAAGACCACCTTGCTTAATCTTATCGCCGGCACTTACCTGCCGGATGAAGGGAAAATATTCATTGACGGCCTGGAGATTACCCGGTTGAAAGAACATCAGAGGGCCAAATTCCTGGGCCGGGTCTTTCAAAACCCCGGCCTGGGCACGGCCCCCTCGATGACCATTGCCGAAAACCTTTCCATGGCCGAACTCAGGGGGTGTTTTCGAGGGCTTTCTTTCGGTGTCACCCGGTCGGGCCGGAAACGTTATCAGGAAATTTTAAGGCCTTTGGATCTCGGACTGGAAACCCGGCTTTCGGACCGGGTCAGCCTCCTTTCAGGAGGGCAGCGCCAATGTCTGTCCTTGATCATGGCCACCCTTAACCCCCCCAAGGTTCTCCTTCTTGACGAGCACACGGCCTCTCTGGATCCCAAAACCGTAGAAAAGGTCATGGCCTTAACCGATCGGATCATCCGGGACCATTCCCTGACGGCCATTATGGTCACCCACAATTTGTCCCAGGCCATCTATTATGGCAATCGTCTGATTATGCTTCATGAAGGAAAAATCCACCTGGATATCCAGGGGGATGAGAAAAAAAGCCTTACCGTGCCGGAGGTGATCAAACGGTTCGGCGGGACCTTAAAAGACGAAACCCTCCTTTGTTGAAGGATGGTAGATTACATTTGGTGGACTTGTAAAAACTCGTCATTCCCGCGCAGGTCTGCGCGGGAATGACGACTATATGAGATCTCCCACTTTTTACGAACTGGTCCTATTTGAATTTCAAGCCAATAATTTCCAATATCTTTGACCGTTATATTATCCTTTTGACATAGTATCCCCCCCAAAAGTCCTGCTTTTCCCTGATCACCCCTCTTGCCTATCAATAAAAAGAGCTTATATTTTAAAAACGAGCCGTTTAGTTCCTTTTGTTTATTACAAACCGGAAAAAAAAGAGAGGATCCATGGTGGTCTAAATGAATAACAGAAAAATTTTTTGGGCCATTGCAGCCATCGGCCTTTTCTTATTGATTATGGCCAGTCAACCAACTGAAAGTTCAAACCAAAAGGCGGGAAAAACCATGACCGAAGAAAAGAAAACCAGTCAGCAAGCCACCTTGGCCGGAGGTTGTTTCTGGTGTACCGAAGCCGATTTTGAAAAGCTTCCCGGGGTGAGCAAGGTGATTTCAGGCTACACTGGCGGACACAAAAAAAATCCCACTTATAAAGAAGTATCGGCAGGAACAACCGGCCATGTGGAGGCGATTCAGGTCTTTTACGACCCCTCCCGGGTATCCTATACCACTCTGCTTGATTACTTCTGGCGCCACATCGATCCCACGGATCCAGGTGGACAATTTGTGGACCGCGGCGAGCAATACCGCAGCATCATCTTCTACCATGACGAGGAACAAAAAAAACTGGCCGAGAAATCCAAAGAAGCGCTGATGCGTTCCGGCAGGTTTACCAAACCCATCGCTACTGAAATACTGCCGTTTACCCAGTTTTATGAAGCAGAAGAATATCATCAGGATTATGCCAAAAAAAATCCCTTGAGATACAAATATTATCGCTATAACTCCGGAAGGGACCAATTCCTGAAAAAGAATTGGGGGGAATCCAAGCTTAATCTTCCGATTGAGAAAGAAAAGGGTTATCAAAAACCGGATGATGCCGTCCTGCGGAAAAAACTGACCCCCCTGCAATATGAAGTGACCCAGAAAGAGGGGACCGAACCGGCTTTTAAGAATGAATACTGGGACAACAAAAAAGAAGGAATCTATGTGGACATCGTTTCTGGGGAACCTCTGTTCAGCTCCCTGGATAAATATGATTCCGGTACCGGCTGGCCGAGCTTTACCAAGCCCCTGGAGCCGGGCAATATCATTGAAAAAGAGGATCGAGGCTTTTTTATGCGGCGGACCGAGGTCCGGAGCAAACACGGCGATTCCCACCTGGGCCATGTCTTTAATGACGGGCCAAAACCCACGGGATTGCGCTATTGTCTGAATTCCGCGGCCCTCCGTTTCATTTCCAAAGAAGATCTGGAAAAAGAGGGCTATGGGGGTTATAAGGCCTTTTTTGGGGGAAAGTAGGTTTGTTCCGGCCTCAGGATATGATTAATCAGGATTACCGGCCTGCAGACATTTTTTAAAATCAAATGTCTTGAAAGAACTTACCGTTTCCTCAAGGCGCCTTCGGTCTTCGGTGCTTTTTGGTTCCGAAAGGCCAGTCAGGTGCTGTTGCACCTTCTGGGCCGCTTTCAAGGCCATAGCGCTTTTTTCGGGAGTAGTAATGAGCACCCCTTGTTTTCCTTCCTCGTGCCAAAGGGGGATGACAGCAATTTGATTATCCTTATCCAGAAATAAATTTCTATTATTCTTATCCAGTTTGAAGGTGGCTCGGGCAAAATGGGGGACATTCGGGTCGGCATTCATGATTTTCACCGTCCCGGAGCCTTCTTCTTCCCAGGGCGTAACTTTCAAAATGAGAAGACCGGAATCCGGAAGAATGCGGTCATACCCGATCGGCTGCCGGTTTTCCACCAGATAATAGGATCTTTCACTAACCGGTATTTTTACCACCAGTTTATCCCCTTTTCGGGAAAGAGGGGAAAGAAAGGTAAAGGCCGTCTCTCCGGGTTTAATTAAGGAAACCTGATCCGGATCGATCCAGCCCAACCGGATTTTTGTAAAAGAGGAAAGGCCCGGTGAGGGGGCGTCCCGCTTGATAAAATGCTCCGACATAATGTCCCAGGGCCCCATATAAATGGCATGATTCTCCGGAGAGGGTGGTTTGGAAGCATCCGACTGCCGCTCAAAATCATACAGGCAAGGGACCAGGCGTTTGCTGTCGTAAATCCCACCCAGGGCATGAAAAAAATCGTGGGCGAACATCCCCAGATGGGCGTTTTCCGTCCCTACAAAAATACCACCATTGAATTCTTTTCCCCCTTTAGATTTCAAAGTAACAAAGTCCGCTTTCCTCCTGACGCCGGTTAACATCCCCGGATTTGCGCAATAACAGATCATTCCGTAGCCCTTTCCCGGCGTGGTGAAGGCCCCGGGTATGATCAGCATATGCTGGTACCGGGAGAAATCCACCTGATTCTCGATGGCGGTCATGGTATCTTCAATAAGTTTCTTAACCCTTGTCCGGTCGACTTTAAAATTATAGGGGCTCACATTGTACCGGGTTATGGGATCCGGCAAGTCAATCCAACCCCTGAAATCGGCTTTCACCCAGGCCAGGTCGTAGGATTGTTCTCTTACATAATGGTTCAGGGCATCGACCACCCTTTTTCGGGTTCGTTCCAAAGGCGATTTCGGCTCCACATCCGGGAATCTAACCGCTGCCATCAGGACGCGCAATTCTCCTCTGGCCTGTTTCGAGTGGGGTCCCAATAGGGCATCATCCTCTCCCAATTTGGCCTGAACCCCTTGGGGCCAAAACAAAACAGATAAAACGACCAGGGCCACCGCTTTCCAAAACCAAGGACCGAAATCTTTTTTTCTCATCTTTTCCCTCCCGTGGCTTTTTGCAGCAATTCTATCAGGACGCCAATTTTCGCCGATACCCGCAGATTCAAGAGATAAACTCAAAGCTGAAAGCTCAAAGAGAAGACCTGCATCTTGAAACTTGAAACTTTTTTTCAAATTAAATCTTGGCAATCTGCACGATCGGCCCTCTGCCGATCCGAGTCGATCTGCGTCCATTTGTGTTCGGTTGATATCCGAGGTAACGGACTTATTTTACCAGCTTGCCTTTTGCAGTCAATCAGATTATTTAATCCTTTGCATTGCTGATCCCTTGATTTATGATGAAGCACTCATCCGCAACAAGAAAGGTTTAGAAAATGATAAAAGCGGTGGCCATCATACAAATCCTCTTTATCCTCCTGATCGTAGGGTTCAGCACCTATCAGCTTTTTCAAGGTCGCTTTGAATTGAGTCTGGGGGTACTCCCTCTTCTGATGGGCTATTATATATTTGTGACCCTCCGGAACAGGAGAAAATCCTCCTCCCAGAATGAGGATCGGCCGTAAAAGAAAGGAGGATTTATTCGGGATCTTGCTTTCGCTGAGCGTTCCCGGCCGATTTTATCGGCCGGGAACGGTTGGGTTGGTTATGGCCCTATTCAGGCATTTTGAAGTTTGTTGATACTTTCCTGGACCCCGACCAACTCCTTTTTGAGTTGTTCCTGATACGCTTCCAGTTTCTCTTTTTCTTCCCGGACACTCAGGAAACGACGGGGAAAGTCGGTGCATCCGCAACCACAGGCGGTTTGCCGGGTTTGAGGTCGTTGGATATTCGTTTCACAACACATGGTTCATCACCTCCTTTTTTAAGTGTTATTTTGCAGGACCGATACCTGAAGGAATAAAGTCTCTATCGAAAAATAGTTAAGTAGTTAAGCTATAACTTAATTATAAAGCCAAAAAAAATTACCTACTTCTTCTCTTGAGACTCTATCCCCTTAATCCTCTCCTGAACCAATTTGAGCCTGGTTTTAAGCTCCTCCTCATATTTTATTAAGGATTTCAAGTCTGGATCGCCTTGTACATTCTCTTCAAAATTACAGGTCCCCTGGCATCCGCAGGTGCAGACTTCATTTAACACCTGTCGGCAGCATTCCAGGGCCTCCTCGTCGACCGTATAGGGAATCCAGTAGCCTTTACGTTCACTTTTGACCAATCCGGCCTGTTTTAATATTTTAAGATGCTGGGATACGGCGGCTATAGATATCCCGATCGATTCGGCAATACTTTTAGCACCCAGGGGACCTTTGGATTTTAGCAGGTCCAGCATCTTTACCCGCGTGTCCACGCTCAAGACCTTAAACATTTCGGAAGGATCTGTTTTTTTTTCCATGTTTTTTTGGATGGGTTATTTGTTGAAGTAATTTAGAATATACTTAAATATAATCTCCGGAAACATCATTGTCAAGAATTTTTTCTTTAAAAATAGTTGACAAGGGAAATATATAAAAATATATTTATATATAAATAAGTTAATCTATGAAGGGCCGAATTTTTTTTACGGGGAGGGAGGTAAATTCTATGGGCAAAATAATCTCTATAGGGATGCCACTTTCTTGTCTACCAATGAGGTCGTCCATCATTTGAAGTAGACCGGCTTCAGTGACTTCCTGTTCCGCCAAACCATCTTTGAAACTCCGTCAGGGATGAAGTCTGCGGATTCGTTCAGGTCGGGCCTTGAAGGGGGATCTTTTGCTGTAGTGCGGGGACTAAAATGCTTACCAGAGAAACCAGACTGAGAAAGGAGAACGATAATGGTAAAGGTACGCTGTTTTATGAACGAACCCAATGGAAAATCTTGAAAGCATTTTCAAGAAATGCTGCCTAGGTTAGGCAAAAAATATGAAATTCAAACTGAGATTACCTCCAAGCCAAGGGCCGAATACCAGAGGAGTGAATATGTTGAATCGAAGCTGCCGTTTGCCCCGGCAATTCTGGTGGACGACGAGATTGTTGTTCAGGGCTCCGACGTGGGAGAAGATAAATTGGAAAATGTCATTCGCTCTCATCTCGGACTGCCCCCTCTTGAGCCGGAAAAGAAAGACGTTCATGGAGGCCCAATTACGATAATATAATAAGAGGCCGGGGGTCATCCAAAACCCCCGGTCCCAATAAAGCATTAAGCCCTCATCGAATTAAAATCTCCAGGTCAAGCCGAATTCGATGCTGTTTTCACTCAAGTTTGATTCAATCGTCACGGGTTGCCCATTCAGGGCCGTGCCCCGTTCCTTTATGCTGTTTGAAAAGGCATGGGTATAGCCGAGGTTGATGGCAAAACGATTGCTAAATTCGTAACCGATGCCGAAGGTCACATGATGTTCGACCACCGCCGGAAATCCGATGGCCCTGAAGGTTTCATAGTAATAAGTCGGCATGGTTTTTCCCTGGACCTGTTTGGGAGCAAAACCAACAAAATTATTATGCTCACTCACCGGATTATTCCCGTAATTGTATCCGGCTCGCAGGGCCAACTTGGGGGTGACTTTATATTGGGCACCAACGCCGAAGACATACTGATCTTTCCAATCAAAGTCACTGTATCCCTTGGCATTGTTCCAATTGATCCACTTCCCGTTTAATTCAATCAAAAACATATTGGGAATAAGATCAAAAGCTACCCCCAATCCCACCTGTTGGGGGGCTTCCAACTCCAGGTCGTCGGCCGAACCGTCGCCGTCAAAATCCCTGACCTTGGCATGCTTTACGGTCTGAGGGGTCAGATAAGTAAGTCCCATAGAAACCCGGTCATGGATTTTATAGATCGTGCCTAATTGGACCCCGAATCCATAGCCGTTGGATGACCCGCTGCGTAAGTCAAGAGTGGCATAGTCGATATGGGTGGCCAGGCCGATGGAAAATCGACTGTCGGGCTGAAAAGCGATGGAAGGGGCGAACTTCATGATCTGCAAGCCGGTATATTCCCCGGCCACCAGAGGAAAACCGCCAAATCCTGCAAAGCGGGATTGATCCAGGGCCGTGTTCCGGTAATCTACTCCAAGTCCGGTAACCCCGTAAGCCGCCAGGCCGAATCGCCAGAGGGGCAGGGCGTTGGTGATCGGGACAGACAGGCCGATGGCCGGAATGGCATATACACTTTCAGTACTGTTGGCTTGATAGGTCGTCCCTCCCAGGTTGATTTTGGCATCAACCTTGGGCATAAAGAGGGTCCCGGCAAAGTTAAACTCGGAATTGGGACAAAAGGGTCCAAAGCACATAGCCGCCGGATTGGCGAATACCGCACTGATGGCGTCCTGAGGGGCCGCTATACCGACCCCGCCCATGGACCTGGAAATGGGGCCTATGTTCATCAGATTATCCCCATTGGTGGCATATCCGTAAGGTATACCAACGACCATCACCAAAAAAACAATTAATACAGAAAATCTCTTTTTCATTTTTCCTCCTTACCAATTGTTTGCGATCTTTTTAAAAAATCCCCCTGTTTTTGTTTGAGGCCCTCCTTTCTCATCCGGAAACCCGAAGTTTCCGAATGAATAGTCAATAAGTCCTACTGCACCAGGGCATCGGCCACCATGGAGGATAGAAATTTTACCTCCACTCCCATTTGGTAATGGTCATTTAAATTGCTGAGCTGGGTATGGCAGTTCTCACAGGCTGTGGTCAAGATCTTGGCCCCGGTTTTATTGACCTGATCCACCTTGACCTTGGCGGATTTCATCCGGAAATCCAGATTTTCTTCACCCAGGGCGACAAATCCGCCACCGCCCCCGCAGCAATTTGAGGGGATATCCGGTTCTTCTGCTGGATGTGTGGGTGGGCGTCGGCCCGGGCGTGCTGGTCGCGGGACCCGGTTGGCCGGGCGCCGGGCATCGCTCTGTTCGGATGGCGGGATGGCGGGCGT
>JACRBX010000300.1 GCA_016219225.1 Deltaproteobacteria bacterium | reverse complement strand
CCCCAATAGGCCCCGAAGATCGCCGCGCCCAAGCCGGTCAGCAGGGTTCCGGGGATAAAAAGACAAATGCCAACAGCGTAAAAGAGCATGAAAAACACCGGGGCCCAAAACCCGACCCGCTCGAAATAGGCGCCCAGCACCCCTAATGAGAGGATATTTTTCACCGGGGTAAAGCGGACCAGATAAATGGAAAAAAGGATAAAGAACACGAACACGGCCGCCTTGATCAATGCCTTTATACGGCTGTTGATTTTTGTAGGTGCATTTATCGTCATGACCTTCTCCCTGAGGCAGACCCTTTTTTTATCAATAAATGACTTCGATCAGGATGCATAGCAACTCCGCCTGTTCAAATCTTTTTTAAACATTATAGCGGCCAGCTTGACCCCACGGGAAGAGTTATCATATATGCCTCAGCGCCGCTCTCTACGGAAGGTGATGTCCCCGTAATAGGCCGTCGCTGACTCCGCAGTGTTGTCCGTATCGGTCATGATCGCCACCCCGGAGATCACGGGCGGTTCATCTTTGAAAGCGTTCCTGTAATCCTCGTAGATGTTCCTCTCTTCATTGATCCATATATTTAAATTCTTATCCCCGCTTTCGACCACCATCATTATGGCACGGTCGGTGTAAGGGTTCGGTACGACCAATCCCGGCGGAGCATTGGAAGACCAAATATAATTGACGGTGGCCAGAGGAGGATACTCGCCATAAAGCATCCTGGCAATTTCGTATTTGACTTTTTCAGAAAAACTCAACTTGCCCGAATCATATTCGAAAACGATATAAATCCGTGCCGGGTAGTCGTCCCCCTCCTTCTGATACACGTTTTCATGTTTCAAAAGGTTGGCAACCTTCCATCGCCATTGGATAATGGGATATTCCTTGGGATTAATGGTGATCTTCCGCATCAATCCGGAGGCTGAGGCATGGGCCGTTGCCTTAACCACCACCTGCCCATCCTCCTCCATGAGACGGTAGTCGGTGTGGCGTTGGATGTTTTTAAAGTAGAAGGGCTCCCACCGGGCTGGCAGCACATGGCTCACTTTTTCGGCTGAAAAGCGGCCGACTTCAAGGACCGAGAGGGATTCGGCTAAAACGGCCGGGCAGCCCAAGAGAAAAGCGATCAATACACCAACAAGGACGGCTCCCTTGCTTCTCGGCTTGTTGCGTATCATCCCAACCTCCGCATGTCAGTTACTAACTCCCGCAAACCCATTTAATGAAAACGGCAACGTTAATGTGACCGTATTCGGTTAGCCTATGATGGTTAATGAAAACATGGTCATCATGGGAACATCGGTCAAAACAGGTCTTTTTCAACATAGTTTCGTTTCGGAATCCAACTCTACACCCAGACTGTCCGCCAAACACTGCTCCACCCCTGCCCGTCCTCCTCGATCAGTTGTTAATTTCTCATCACTTCATCCCATCTTCAGGGCTATGAATATACCTCTGAAACTCAAAATACCGCGCAACACTCATTGATGAGCCCGCTTACCGAGGAAAAGATCCCACACCGATGCAGCAACCACGCCGGCAATACTCATCCAAACAAGTGGCGCGACAAAACTGACAAACGTGAATACGAAGACCGAAACCGCACTAGGTAGATGAACCAGCAGCGGGCCGATGCGCCGATGACGGCGATATGTGATGCCAAGACCGATGCCTCCAATCACCAGGAACAGAGCCAACAGCGGAGCCAATACGGCGTCATTGACAAGAAAACTCGCCCCGATTGCTGACAGCATCGCGATCAGCGGACCGAACCCCAGGCAGCAAAGGAGCGTGAACACCGATCCCGCCAGGCCAACCTTTTTCAGATGCAGATTCATGAGGCGCCTCCCGCCCACCGTCTTATGGGAAACAACAGGACAGTTTTTTCACATCGTTATTGAACGTCTATGCGCACAGCTTTATAACCTCGCCGTCATGAATGCTTAGGTTCATCGGCCGGCCGAGTTCGTCAGGTTTCTCACCCGGCTTGCCAAACATCCGATTGAAGTTGCCATCGAGATCGAAGATCTGGATGCGGCCGTTGCGAGAGTCCGCCACGAACCCCTCGTCATCAACGTGCGCCCTTTGACCATAGCCATCATTATCATCATGGCCTTCTCCGGAGACAACCCCGGTTTTTACAAAAAAATGACTTTAATCAGGATGCACAGCAACTCAGCCTGTTTACATCTTTTTTAAACATAATAGCTGCCAGCTTGACCCCCTCGGAAAGAGTCAAGTAAGGATGAAAGGCAGAAGCTATCTCCTGGGCGGTCACGCCGAATTTGAGAGCCAGGCTGATCTCCATCAGGAGTTCTGATCCCTCGGGAGCGAGGATCCGCGCCCCGATCAACCTGTCGGTTTGGCGATCCCGGATAAGTTTGATGAATCCCCTGGTATCATGAGCTGCCAGAGATCTGGGCACCTGGCTGAGGGGCAGGCTGGCCGCCTCGGCATCGATCCCTTGTTGTCGCGCCTGCGCTTCATCCAATCCAACGCCGGCCACCTGTGGATCCGTAAAGATAACCCAGGGAAGAATGGAATAATCCCGCACTTTCAAAGACCCCGACAGGGCGTTTTCGGCGGCAAGAGCCCCTTCATAGGCGGCCGTATAGACGAACATGGGGTCCCCGATAACATCCCCCGCACCATAGATGTTTGAAACCGAGGTCTTCAAAGTCTCATCGACCTTAAGAAAACCATGTGAATTCAGTTCTACGCCGACCCTTTCAAGTCCCAGTCCTTCCGTATTCGCTTTTCGTCCCGTGGCGGACAGGACATGATCAGCCTTGAAAATCTTTGGGGCTCCGCCCATTGTCGTTTCTACCACGATATGATTCCCTTCCTTACGGATAAGGCCTATAGTCACCCCGGTGGCTATCTCGATGCCTTCTTCTCTGAGGTAACTTGTCAATGAGTCTGTGATGTCCGGTTCCTCTGATGGAAGGATCCGGGTGGAACGTTGAAGTATGGTTACCCAACTTCCGAAGCGGGCAAACATCTGGGCGCACTCAAGGGCAATGTAGCGGCCTCCCAGAACAATCAACGATTCCGGCAATTTTTCCAGTTCAAAGACGGTTTCATTAGTCAGATACCCGGTTTCCGCCAGCCCCGGCATCGAAGCGATCAGTGGTTTGGCGCCCGTTGCAATCAAGATATTATCGCCTTTAAACTCTTTTCCATTAACCGTCACCCTGTCGGGGGCGACCACATATCCTCTGCCTTCGACAAACTGAATATTGGGGATCTGCTCAATCACATTGAGGTATTTTTCCTGCCTCAGATCCTCAACCAGTTGACGCTTCTGGCGTACAACAGCTTGGAAATCCACAATGCCTCTATCTATTTCGATCCCTGAAAAATTATGGTGAAGCGCACGGCGGTAGGCCTCTGCGGCTCGAATCAGTGTCTTGGACGGTATGCATCCCACATTGACACAGGTTCCCCCTATGGGCAGCCCGTCATTAATCATGGTTACCTGAGCACCCAGGTCACTCGCCCGGAGGGCCGCAGCAAAAGCTGCGGATCCGCCTCCGATAATAATCAATTTTTTCGTTATCTCAGCAGGCATTTCCTATTCCTCCTTAGCCGGATTAACAGCGTTCTCTCATATCTGGATGGTCCATAGGGTTTGAATCATGCCTTTCCTATAGTCGCCGGCTCCCCCTCCCCGGTTAAAGCGGCTGAATCCCCGTTTTGCGGAGTAAGTATGGCTATATTTTGAGGTTCCGAAAGGATCAAATCGAAATCTTCTTTTTTCAGCAGCGCCAGGGCGGTCTCCAAAGGGACGGACGATTTGATGAAAGTGCCTTCCCGGATAAGGATGTAAATTACCTGCCAATCACGATCAATGTGCAAGATCTTTATGGGTTTATTCATCTTGGAGGCTCCGAAAATAAGTTAGTCGTACCTGCCCCTCTTGCCCTTTCAATTGAAAAAAGACCCTGAACTCAGGGCCTGATAGCTCCCCCTCAGGTGAACCCCATCCCGGCCGTGCAGGTAAAACAGTGATCCGCCACTGCAATAGGACTTCCCGCCTCCGGAGGACCAGGCATTTCGGAAATATGGATTTTCCTTTCCCCCAGGTTAAGACCCATGGCCAGGTTGAAATCGCAATCATAGAGAGTCCCGTCCCAAGAGACCGAGACCAGCGTTCTGCACATCACCCCCTTCAAGGCACAGGCATTGAAGGCAGAAGCCAGCTTTTCCATATAGTGATCAAGGTTGCCGGACTGGACCAGCCACTGACGAAATCTCCCCAGCGGTACATTGGCAAACGAAAAAAGCCGATTAAAAACGATCCCCCAATTTTTTTGTAAGACCTCCCGGAACCTCTTCTCCATTTGGGCCTGAGAGGAAGGCAGGAAGGCTCCGGTTGGGTTGGATACCAGATGGAGTTCCAGCCCGGAACCCTCCTGTCCATAACCCCGGGCATTAAGCTTTTTGAGGACCTCGATACTGATTTGGAAAATTCCGCTGCCCCTTTGGGAATCGGCCTGTCCTTCCTGGAGGGCGGGAAAAGAGGCAAAAAGGACAACGCCGTGACTCTTGTATAGATCAATAAGGGTCTCCCTCTCTACCCCGTTCAAGGCGGTCAGGTTGGAACGGACCAAGATCCGGGGAGCCAGGGGCGAGAGCCCCTCAACGAGTCTGATGATATTCGGGTTCATCTCCGGGGCCCCTCCGGTTAGGTCAATGGCCTCGAAACGACTCCGTTGGGCATAGGAGATCACCGCCTCCGCAGTCGATAAATCCATAACCTCTTTTCGATTCGGTCCGGCCTCCAGATGGCAGTGACGACAGCTCTGATTGCAGAGCAGCCCCACATTGATTTGCAGGGTGGTGGTTTTATCCCGGTCCAATCGCAGTTCATGTCTCAAAAGGGTTTGGGAAAACAGGCCCATCCCGGGAGCCCTTCTTAAGGAGTCATCCGGATTTTCCTGTAAATTCTGTTCGGAGATCATTCCTTTGCCCCTCTTATGCAGCTTCCCAACCCGGACCAGCCGGAACCAAAATTGGATATACGAAACATGTTAAATGCCTTGGCTGGTTCCGGGTTAACGGCCTATTCTTTAATAAATTCTATCCATTTTGCGTAGAATTTTATTTTTG
>JACRBX010000299.1 GCA_016219225.1 Deltaproteobacteria bacterium | reverse complement strand
CTTTGGCCTGTTCATAGGGCAGAGTAAAGGCGCTTTGATCCAGCCAGGCCTCTGTTTTTCCGGCTTCCTTAAACTGAATATTCTCTATTTGCATTCTTCGGAATTCCAGGGCCTTTTCAATGGTTAAGATGATTTGTTCCTTTCGGAAAGGTTTGGTAATAAAATCAAAGGCCCCTTTTTTGGTGGATTCGATAGCCGACTCTATGCTGCCGTAGGCCGTAATAATAATCACCGGGACCAAAGGATCCAAGTTCTTAACCACCCCGATCAATTCGATCCCATCCATGCCGGGCATGCTCAAATCCGTTATTACCAATTGAAAAGCCTTTTCTTTATAGAGTTGTTCCACTTCCAAGGGGTTGGGAGTAGTAATCACTTCATAAGAGGTCTTTTCGGTTAAAATCATCTTCAGTAAAAGCAGCATATCCAACTCATCATCCACGATCAAGATCCGTTCAGCCATGATTTCCTCCGCTATCCCGAACAAGTCGGAACTAAAATACAAACCAAAGATATTTGAGAATTATCTGTTGCGCGTTACGAGATACTAGATACGCGTTACGCGTTGTCACCCTTCCTGCTCTTTCTTCGTCGGCAGGGTAATTTTAAAGGTCGTCCCGGAATTTCCCGGATATTTTTGGGCGGTTTTACTTTCCGCAACCGAGATCGTTCCACTAAACTTGGTAATAATAGCATAACTCACGGAAAGGCCCAAACCGGTTCCTTTCCCGACCCCTTTGGTCGTAAAGAAGGGATCAAATATTTTCCCCAGATATTCCTCTTTAATACCATCGCCGGTGTCCTGGAAAAGGATCTCCAAATGACTGGGTTCCTTGGCCGGACGGGTAATGATAGTCAGATTCCCTCCCCCTTTTCCCATGGCATCAATGGCATTATTAATAATATTTAAAAAGACCTGCTGGAGTTGCCGGGAATCGGCCCGGACTTCGGGCAAATCGGTTTGAAACTGTTTGGTCAGGGTGATCTTTCGCATCAACAGGGTGTTTTGAACAACGGCCATGACCTTCTCCAGATCGTCATTGACCCGGGAAAAGTCAACGGATTTTTCAGGAATCCGGGCAAAACTGAGTAAATTTTCAACGATCTTTTTACATTGCAATCCCTGTCTTTCCATCGTTTGCAGGATTTCCATCTCTTGAGAACCGGCTTTAGCCTTTTCCAAAAGGAGGTCGGTAAAGCCCAGAATAATGCCCAGCGGATTATTGATTTCGTGGGCTACTCCGGCGGCTAGAGAACCCAGGGAAGCCAGTTTTTCCGTATGGGCCAACTGGTGTTCCACTACCTTGCTTTCAGTCACATTGCGAATGATCCCCAACACCGAAAGGATATTTTCTTTAGCATCCAGCAAAGGTTTAAAGTTGGCATGAAGCCAATATTCCTGATCGCCGATTACCGCCTGGTATTCCAGGCTCTTACTTTTTTTAGTGACATATACCCGTTTTAAGAGATTCCTCTGAAGATCCCCGCTGGCGGAGTCAAACTGGTCAAACAAATTGCGTCCCTGCAATCCTCCCGGGGTTTTTCCAAATTGGGCCGCCCCATAGGGATTGATGGAAATAATCTTACCTCCCTCATCGACGGTCACAATGATGTCCTCGGCACTTTCAATTAATTTTTTATAGCGTTCTTCCGATTCTTTCAAGTCCGATATGGCCCTCTGCACCTCTTTTCCCAAGGCCTTCCCATAGCGCAATTCAGAGAAGATTATGCTGATCCCCCCGGCGATCAGGGCGATAACCACCATCAGTTGAAAGATGGATTGCCGCACATAAAGAGAATGGATGACCCCTTCGACTTCACTGATCGGGGCGGCCACGGCAATGGACCAAAACTTTTTGGGCGCTTCCCGGGATATTAAGGCCGGTGAATAGGCAATTAATTTCTTGATATTCCCTATGAGTCCCCGGTGCCAGCCCGAGAAGTTAAATCAGGTTCCTTCCTGGCCAGCGAGCATTTTTTCTTTCTGGATGCGATTGATGGCATCAAAGGAGATTTTCGGCTCTCTCTTTTCCCGGATGGCAAAGGCGTTTTCGCCGACAAATTCCTTCTCCGGGTGGATTAAAAAAAGCCCCTTATCATCAATCACCCAGGAGTACCCGGTCTTCCCGGATTGGATATGGGCCGTATATTTTTCCATCAGACGGGTTACATTGACCACCAGGAGGAGGACCCCGGAAAACTCTCCTCCGTTCCCCTTTTCAGGAGACGATAAATAATGAGGAATGGCCAGATAGAGCCTCCCGATGATATTCCCCTTTTCGTCTAATCCGGTCAGGATATCTCCGAAAAATATTTTCCCTTTGTTTTTTCTCTCCCGGGCCCAGATAAAATAGTTATCCTGATCATAACGCCCTTTAGTAACGAAGACCGTTCCATGTTTATTCAGGAGTCTTACTTCGTTTCCCGCGGCGTTTATCTGGCGAATTTCCTCAGCCCCATACTCCTCTAAGTTAGATAAGGTAATCCCTATCCGTCTGACCCAACTGTGCGGATCACTGTATCGAAGGGAAGGGGACAAGTTTAAGACCACCAGCTCTTTGCTGATTAAATTAAAGCTGTCTTCCGTCCGGGAGGCGATTAATCGGCTGAGCCCTAATTGCTGCTGGTTAAATTGTTCACTGACTATGTCTTTCATCTGGCGGGACATGGCCAGTCCCATCAAGATGGCGCCGGCCAGGAGGAATAAGGTTAATAGACCGGCTCCCCCGATGGTGGCAAGCCTTCGGCTGAAAGGTCGTGTCTTGGGCAATTGGGGCAAGGCTCTCATCGTCATCTCTCATTAGTGAGAAAATAAAGTTTCAAGTTTCAAGATGCAAGATGCAAGTTTCAGGTTTAAATTCCACGCCTTTCACTTGAATCCTCGATCCCTCGGCCCCTTGAATCCTCTTTCATCCTTCGTGGCTCCCCTTGGGGCCTGAGGGTTTAGCTGAACATTATTCCTATTCTGTCTTTATCCGGGCCTTCAGGGTTTCCAATTCTTTTTTCATGGCATGCCACTCCATGGCCCGGTTGATGGTAATGATAATGTGATCTTTGCGAAAAGGTTTGGTGATATAGTCATAGGCCCCTTCGGCGATAGACTCTTCGGCCGACTGAGAAGAACCGTAAGCGGTTATAACAATAACCGGCATATCCGGATAAATCGTTTTAGCCTCCCGAATTAAATCCATGCCGCTTAAACCGGGCATACGCAGATCCGTAATCAACAGGTCAAAAGGATTTTCTTTGAGTAGATGAGGGACCTCCAGAGGGTTATTGGTGGTTACTACCAGATAAGGGGTCCTTTCGGCAATAATCATCTCGAGTAATTCCAGGATATCCAATTCGTCATCGACAATCAGGATCTTACCGGTCATATAGTCCTCTCTTAGTTCGAAATACGGTTCAAGGTTCAGGGTTCAAGGTCCTTCAAGGACCGGAAAATCAAGTTCGGAGTTTAGCGTATGGAGTAAACCATTTTCATCCTTCTTGGCGTCCCAAAGGGCGCATGGGGACTTAATACATAATAAAAAAATCCCTTATCAATAAAATAATTATCCGAACCCTAATTCAACCGATTATTTATGATATATTCCCGGTCGCCCCTACCGTGCCATATGTTCCTTGAAAAATTCCTCGATGGACCAGTCGACAATGGCATCGTTAAACATGACCATGTCTAATTGTTTGGTATAGACGGTCAATTTCCCGAGAGAGAAAAGGACCTTCTCCATCACCTCTTTCGGATGGTGCAATAAACGGGCATCAACCAGATCCAGTTTCTGGCCCACCTGAAAGCCTATTTTTTCCAGAATGGTGGCCACCAGCCGGGCCCGCCGATCCCGGCGATCGATGGTTGCCCCGCCTCCTTTGAATATAAATTTGATGTAATTTTCATTTTCCCCCGGGCCGCCCAAGACTTCGATGGTCGACAAATGGTACCCGAGACGGATACTGAAATTCATATAGTCCTTCGATAACAGGGCAAAGCTTTTTTCGGAATAGATCCGGTTTTCTCCGCCCGGCTCGGCCGCCGTCCGGACCACTACGGAGGCAAAGCCCTTCATATCCAAAGGCTTGGGCCCCGGCCATTTCATAGATTGTACCCCTTGCCAGAAGGAGCGCATCGGCCAGGAAAGGATCTGATCCGGTTTGACCTTCTTCCCTTTCAGCAGGGCGTCGATTCCGCCCCCCAGATCCACCAGCAAGATTTCCAAGGGGGTTTCAGTATCCAGTCTAAGGGCTTCCCCTGAAGCCGTCAAGGGAGAAGTGCTCAAAGAAAACATCTCCTGCGTGGCGGTTTGATGGGTAAACCGGATGATGTCATGAAAGGTCCGGCAATGGGCCGGGGTAAAATCAGCCTGGGTTGGATCGACCAGATTCAAAGGTACGATGCGGGTCAGGATCTTATCGAAGAGAATGAAAAGAGGTGTATCTTCAAAGGGGTTAACCGATTCTTCTTCGGCATATTCTATGAGTTTCTCGACCTTCCCCTGATAAACCCGGCAATTGGTGGCATCCACCGTAATTTCAAGCCCGGGGGCCAGGATTTCCGTGGCCTTTTGGGTATTCAGAAGGGTAGGTACCCGGAATTCACGGGCCAGGGCGGCCATATGGCTGGCCGAACTGCCCAGGTCGGTAATAATGCCTTTGGCTTTGGACATAATGGTCACCAACTTGGGAGAGGGGGTCCGGGCCACTAAAATACCGCCGGCCGGGAAGTTGACCAGATCCCGTTCCTGGTGGGCCACAAAGACCGGGCCGGATCCCACCCCCTGGGCGCCCATTACCCCGGTCTCCAATAAAACCGGAAATTGGGAAAGCTCCGGGATCTCCTGGGATGAAGGAATCCCTTTCTGAGTGAAGATCTTAAGGGGCCGGGTCTGCAGGAGATAGATTTCATCCCTTTCATCCAGGACCCATTCGATATCTTGCGGGTGGCTGAAGTGGTTTTCGATGATTCCGGCTATCCGGCCCAATTGGCCGATGATGGTTTCAGAGAGACATGGCCCGTCCTGCAGGTCCGGCGCCACCTCTTTCCAGGTGATACCCCCCTCCGGGTTATTGACCAACATTTTTTCTTTGCGGGCCAAATGGGATTGACGAAGCTGGTAAGGCCCTTCCTTGGAGACCCAAAAGACATCCGGCGTAACCGTTCCATCGACCACTGTTTTGCCCAGGCCCCAGTGGGCGTGGATGACCGCTTCCGGGCGCTGGGGATTTCCGGGATCGACGGTATACATAACCCCTCCGGCCTTGGCCTGGATCATCCTCATACAGCCCATGCCCATAGCAATATCTTCTTCCTGAAAACCTTTGCCTATAAAATATAAAATGGCCCGGGGGGTGAATTTACTGGCCACGATTTCTTTATATTTCTCCCCCATATCCTCCCTGGAGACATTCAGGATGGTCCCGTATTGGCCGGCAAAGGAAAGCCGGCTGTCTTCGCCCAGGGCGCTGCTTCTAAGGGAAACCTTGACCGGCCCGCCTGTTTTTCCAGCCAGATCCTGATAGCTTTGAACCAGGATTTCTTCCAGGAAGGGGGGAATAGGTTTTTCTAAAATGCGTTTTTGGATATCCCGGCTGACCACAATAAGGTCCTCCAGATTGTTGATATCTAATTGGGTCAGGTGTTGGGTGATTTCTTCCTGGAGGTGATGATACCTTATAAATTCCTTGTAGGCATAGGCGGTAATGGCAAATCCCTCCGGAACGGTCAGGCCGAGACGGTTGCGCAATTCACCCAGGTTGGCCATTTTCCCGCCCACACTCTCTTCCTTTTCCAGAGTGATCCGGTCAAAAGTCAGGACCAGGTCATCCACCGGGATTTTCCTTTTCTTGGCCAAAAGATCAGTCAATTCCTGATAGATTTGTTCATAGGTCCGGTAGAGCTCACCGTATTTCAGATTGGAGATTTCATTTAAAAGGTGAATCAGGCTGTAGACTTTTTCAGAGAGCCGTCTGATACTGGCCCGGAGATACTGCATATCGAAGATATAGTCGCCATTATACTTTTCTTCCAGATCGGTGATAATCTCCATGACCTCCTGATTGTCGGCCAACAACCTTCGGAAGGCCCCGAATTTTTGACGGAGCTGGGCCTCCATCACCCGGTCAGGGTGCGGCCCCGATTCCTTTTTTCTGAAAAGCGTTTTCAGCCTACCCATTAGTACCCTTCTTGATCCTTTCCAGTTCGGCCTTAAGGGCGATATTTTCTTTTTGGAGCCTTCTCCATTTCATGACCTTTTCAATGGTCAAAAGGATCTGTTCCTGGCGAAAGGGTTTGGTAATATAGTCAAAGGCCCCTTTGCGCATGGCCTCCACTGCCGATTCGATGGTTCCATAGGCCGTGATGATAATAAAAGGGATTTGATCATCGATCTGTTTGACCATCTCGATGAGTTCGATGCCGTCGATATCCGGCATCCGCAGATCGGTTATCAGCAGGTCAAAAGAATCTTTCTTCAACAATTCAGGGACTTCCAGAGGCGTATTGGTGGTCACGACCGCGTATTCGGTCCGATCTGTGATAATCAACTCCAGCAGCTCCAGCATATCGATTTCGTCATCGACAATCAGGATCTTTTCAGCCATTTTACACCCCCTTCTTTTCGGCTTCCCGTTTCGAGTGGTAGACGGGAAGGGTTACGGTAAAGCTGGTCCCATGGTTTATCGGATCTTCTTCTTCGGTTTTGGTTTCCAGATTGATGGTTCCTTGATAATGGTTAATAATCCCATAAGTAACGGTCAATCCCAATCCCGTGCCCTCTCCGACTTTTTTGGTGGTGAAGAAGGGATCATAGATCCTCTCCCGGTTTTCTTTCTTGATTCCTGTGCCGGTGTCGGCTATGACCACCTCCACCTTGTCGTCATAAATATTCCAACGGGAGGTTACCATAAGAAAACCCCCCTTGGGCATGGCCGCCACGGCGTTATTCATCAGGTTAAGAAACACCTGCTGCAATTGAACCGGATCGGCCTTGACCCGGGGCAGGTTGGCTTCTAAATTTTTCTTCAACTGGATTTTTTTGATCATGAGATTGTTTTCCACCACTGCGAAAACATTTTCCAGGTTAAGGTTGATATCACTGATGGTATCGGAGTGTTCGGTGTACCTGGAAAAGCTGAGTAAATTTTCCACTACTCTTTTGCAATGATTGCCTTGCCGTTCGATCTTTTCCAGGACCTTGTGGACCTTGTCCTCCGGTGGTATCTTGTCGAGCATATAGTCGCAATAGCCCAGAATAACCCCCAGGGGATTGTTGATCTCATGGGCCACCCCGGCGGCCAACAGTCCCAGGGAAGCCAGTTTTTCCGTATTGATCATCTGCTTTTCGATCTTCTTTTTTTCGGTAATATCCCGGGAAATCCCCAGGACCTCCTGTACCTGACCCATCTCATCCTTAATGGCGATGAGTTGGGTACTCAACCAAAAATCATTGGCCCCTATTTTCAAGCTGTGTTCGATGGTTTTGGGCCTTCCGGTATGCCAGATCTCTTCAATAAGCTGGGGGTGGAAGGTGCCGTTGAGGGGGAAAAATTGGGCCAGTTCCTTCCCGATAAATTTCACCGTATGATCCTGATAATGCCGGGTTCCGGGGCTTACCTGGGCCTCGGGATTGAATAATTCACCGCTCAGGAAATTGGCCCCATAACGGTTCAAGGATAAAAACCGCCCTTCCCGGGTGGCCGAAAAGATGATGTCCTGGGCCCCTTCGACCAGTTTTTTATACTGCTCTTCGGAACGCTGCAGGTCTTTGGTCTTCCTTTCCACCTCGGTTTTCAGGGTTTTGGTGTATTGCCATTCAAAGCCGATGATCGACAGACTGCCGAGGATGATGGCGAAAATAATGAACCCCTGCATAATAAATTGCCAGAGATAGGCCGTATGGATCACCTCATCGACTTCCGTAACCGGAGCGACCACGGCCACGGCCCAATTAAAAGAAGGGGAGGTCCCCTGGAGACGGACCGGGGAATAGGCAATCAATTTTTTGATGTTTCCCCGGACACCCCGGTGCCATCCCGAAACGTACCAGGAGGTTCCCTGGACCCCGCGAAGCATCTTTTCTTTCTGGATACGGTTGATTTGATCAAAAGAGATCTTGGCCTCCCGTTGCCCTCTGACGGCAAAGGCATTTTTCCCAATAAATTCCGGAACGGGGTGATAGATAAAATTTCCTTCATTATCAATGGCCCAGGCATAACCCGTTTTCCCGGAGCGGATGTCTTTCAACATTTGGGTTACAAAATATTCTTTATCGAGAATCAGATAAATATATCCGGCAAACTGATGGCCGGGGACCGGATGGGCGTCATCAGCCGATTCCAGATAGGTCGGCATAATGACCTTCAGGACCGGCTTCTTAATGGTCCCGGTTTCTTTGTCGTCCGGGACCAAAAAGATCCGGTTTTTATTTTCCGGTTTTTTGGCCCACAGGAAGGCTTCCTGCATCCTATAGGACCCGGGAGTAACACGGATTTCCTGCTTTTGGGTAACGGCAAAAAGGGTTTTCCCGGAACCATTCACCCGCCCGATCTCCTGTACCCCGGTTTCCTGCATGGTGGAAAGGGTTATCTTGATGCGGTTGGCCCAGGAGACTTTTTCCAGGTATTGGACGGAAGGCGATTGATTGAGTATGGTTACATCCTGAATGGTATTTAAGAATTGGTTTTCCAATTGACGGGCCGCATGGGTGGCCAATTCTAATTGCTGCTGATTGAATTGCTCACTGACGATCTCTTTGACATAACGAAGAGAATAAAAGCCTACGATCAATCCGGCTATCAATAAGACAACCGTTAAGATGCCGATACTCAGGATAAATTTTTTGGTTTGGATAAACATGAAAAACCCCTTACCATTTTCGATTTCGGATTTCGGATTGCGGAATCTAAACACAAAACGCGCAGAAAATTTATTTAATTTCGTTCCTCGTTAAAGTTCAAAAGAGTGCCGTTCAAAAAAAAGAGCTCCCCGAAATAATTTTCAATTTAATTCCGAAATCCGAAATCCGAAATCCGCATTCGGAAATGATTTCATTACTGGGAATTTCTCTTGAATTCATAGTTTCCCTCTAAAAAGGCCCGGGCATACCAGGTGACCATGGTTTCATCGGACATGGTCATATCGAGCTGCCGGGCACAGCCCATCAGGCGGCCCAGGTGGCCGAGTTTTTCTTCGATCATCGGCTGCGGATATTTACGATATTCGGCCTTGACCAGGTCCTCCTTGATCATGACCTCAAAGCCCAATTCCTCCAGGACTTTTCCAAGAAAACGGGCCCTCCGGCCCCGTCTCAGATTATCGGCCGCTCCCCCTTTAAAGACAAAAGTAATATAATTGTTGTTGCGAACCGGTCCGCAATAGGAATCAACGGTCGCAAAATGATACCCTAAACGGGAACTGAAGTTTAAATAATTTGTAGAGACCAGGGCCAGGGTCCTGTCCCAGAAATCACCGGATTGTTGGGTGGCCGATTGGGCCATGACCGAGAGCAAACCCTTGACGTCCACGCCGATGGGGCCGGCCCAGCGGATTCCGGGAGAGGTGATGCCTTTCCAGAGGGCCATGAAGGGTACGGAGATCACTTTTTCCGGCGGCAGGAAACGGTGGCTGCCGTCTTTTTTTACCCCGCCTCCTAAATCAAGGAGATAAAGATTGAGGGGTAATGTTGTTTTAATACGAAGGGCCGGTAATTTTTGGAAGGCTTCTCTTTCGGAAAGGCGGAACATTTCTTCGATACTTTTTTCATGGGCAAAGCGGATAATATCATGAAAGGTCTGACAGGACCGGGGATTAAAATTTTCCAGTTTGGGATCCACCAGATTCAAGGGAACGATATATCGGACAACTTCCTGAAGCCTTTCATAAACCGGGGTGTTCAAAAAAAGGGAATCCTCTTTTGGAATACCGCTTAATAAAACTTCCACCCGGCCGGCATAGACCCTGGCGTTAGAGGCATCCACCGTCACCACCTGGCCGGCCTCCAAACAGGCCATGGCCTTCCCGGTATCCACCAGGGTGGGAATATGAAATTCCCTGGCCAGGATGGCCATGTGCCCGGTGGCACTGCCCACGTCGGTAACGATGGCCGCGGCTTTGTCCATGACCGAGACAAACCGGGAGGAGGTGTGGGGGGCCACCAGGACCGCCCCTTTGGGAAAATCGGCCAGGTCGTCCGGGGTCCTGACTTTGAAGACCGGCCCGGCCCCGATGCCGAAAGCACCTACCGCCCCTCCTTCCAGCAGAATAGGGTATTTTCCGGATAGTCCTTCCAGGTTTTTTTTCTTTTCGAACCGCTCATAGCCCCGCAACTTGCGGGTCTGAAGGATAATCAATCGTTCATCCGGATCCAGTGCCCACTCCACATCCTGGGGATGATGGAAATGGTCTTCCAGCAAACCGGCCCATTTCCAAAGGGTGGCTAATTGTTCGGCCTTCAAACAGGGTATCCTCCGGAGGGAAACAGGAACAGGCGACTCCTTAAGACCTGGCCCCTGGCCGCTGATTAACATTTTCGTCTTGTCGGAAACTTGTTGTTTAATCAATCGGCCGTTAGATTTATCCAGCAGATAGAGGTCCGGACTGACAACCCCGTCCACCACCCATTTGCCCATCCCCCATAAGGCATTGATCAGGACCACCTCCCCATAGGCGGGATCAAAGTGGCTGGTGAACATTACCCCGGCGGCCTTGGCCGGGATCAGCTTTTGGCAGGCCACGGCCATGGCCATTTCTTCCTCCGGAATCCCTTTGCTTTTCATATAGAAGATGGCCCGGGCATTGAATTGGCTGGCTATGATCTCTTTATATTTTAATGGGACCTCCTCATGGCCAATGTTTAGAAAGGTGGCATACTGACCGGCAAAACTGAAATGGGTATCCTCCAGGACGGCGCTGCTGCGTAAGGCCAGCCCTGAAGAAGTTTTTTCATCAGCCCCGATTTTTCGGGCCCAGGCCAACATGGCCTCCTCCATATCCGGAGGAACCCGGGCCTGAAGGATCAGATCTTTAATCCCTTCCTCGGTCTTTTGCAGGGTCCTTTGATCTTTCAGGAGGGAACCCTTCAGCAGGGAAAGGATCCGGTCTTGCAGATGGTTATAGGACAAAAAATGAATATAGGCGTAAGTGGAGATGGCAAAGCCCTCGGGCGTGGGAAGACCCAGAACATTTCTGACCTCCCCCAGGTGGGCATTTTTTCCCCCGGTTTGCGGAAGCATCCCGGCTGTTATCTGACCCAGGTCTATGGTATAATCAGCCTTTGGAATCCCTTTCTTTTTATCCAGGGTCTTTGAGACCTCAAAGCGGATGCGTTCATAGATTTCCTGCAATTCCTCATAGCGTTCCGGGGCAATGCGGGTTAGGTGCGTTACAATCAGTCCGACCTTTTCAGCAATCCGGTTGCTGGTGGAATGAAGATAACGCATATCAAAAAGAAAATGGCCGCTGGCCTTTTCCTCCAAATCGGTCATCAGTTCCAGGGTCTCGTTATTTTCTTTGAGTAATTCGGTAAAATGGATAAATATTTTTTCCAGGGAGTCCGATCCTTGGGAAATTTTCGAAGGGTCTTCTTTTCTTAATCGGCGGAAAAAGTTCATACCATAAAAGGCTTAATGGGGTTTCCTCTGTTTTTACAGCACACTATAGGATGTTGTGGAGATAATAGCAAGAAGAAGCTCATGAGGGATTACTGCCCGGCAAGGGAAATATCAACTCTTGCCATCTAAAAATGTTCTTGACGGAAGCCTAACCAAAGATATTTAAAATTTTGTAACACTTTAGTTGTTTGAAAAGAGTATTTTTTTCACCGCAAAGACGCGAAGAACGCAGAGAGAAACATCTTTGTTCAATCCCGTGAGAGGCGGGATTGAACAAAACATCCCTGGCCTCCGACCAAATAATTATGCGGTCGACTTCGTCGATCT
>JACRBX010000298.1 GCA_016219225.1 Deltaproteobacteria bacterium | reverse complement strand
TACCTTACACCTTGGACCTTATACCTTTATTTAAACTTCGAAAGGAGGAAAGGAATGTTAATAAAGAGTGTAAAAGGAATGTTGGTAAGCCTGGTGTGCCTGGTTTGCCTGGCTCTTTTGATTCCCCACCAGGGGTTGGCCTTTGACAAGATCACCTTCGGGGAAAACCAGGAATTGACCATCTGGGGCTGGCTGCGCAACAATACCGGCGTTTTTTTAGAGAAACAGCCCTATCAACAGAACGATGACCGTCTGGCCACCGAAAGGACCTGGCTGCGGACTTATGCTGACTGGAAGGTTTCCGACCATTTTAAGCTCTATACGGCCATCCAATTTGCTTATGAACCCTGGTACAAGGTCGAGGACGGGTCGGTGAGCCAGAAGGGCGGGGAGGAATACAGCGAGTACAGAAACCTTAATGATGTCATCCGGGAGGGTTATATTCAAATTACTCCCAATAAAAAGAACGATATCAAGATCGGCCGGCAGATCGCCATCTGGGGGGAATCCCTGACTGAGCGGGTGGGAGATGTCATTCATCCCGATAATTCTCGATATGCTTTGGCTTTTTCCAACCTGGAAGACAGCCGGATTCCACAGTGGATGATCCGGTCGATCCATGACGTCGATCTTCTGAGCTCGAGCTTCGAATGGATCGTCAATCCTCTGCTGGTGGATGACAAGTACCGGGTCAACCGGATACCGCAATTAGCCAATCCTGCCCTTATTCAGGCCGGACAGCGGTTCGCCATCAATCCTGAGGACCGGTTTCTGCCCCCCAATTCCGTGGGGAACACTCTCATTTTCCCCCAAGCGCCGGGAACGTCCTTTCCACCTTTTTCCAGGGGCTGGACCCAACTGCCGTCCTTTATTCCAGGTCCTATGGCCGGTAAATGGGTTCCGACGGAAATCCCCACGGTTAAGGAAGTATTTCCCGACAATACTATCGGCGACACCCGCTTCGGCTTCAGGACCAGCACCAATGCCAATGGTTATTTATTCGGTCTCATGTACTGGCATACTCATAACTATGACTCCTCGTTCAAGAGGGGAAATCTGACCGGAAGAATGATCCAGACCGGCCCGGATACCTTCCTTCCGGAGCGACAATATACTTTGGTTCATCCTTCCATGGACATCATCGGGGGTTATATGAGCAAACAACTTCCATGCCCCGGGGTTATTCGAGCGGAAGCCATTTATTCACCAAACAAACCTTTCAACACTTTTGATCCAACGGTTTTCGATGCCATCGTCACGAGGGATTATTTCAAATACATGATAGCTTATGACCTCAACAGTTTCTTTTATTTCGATTGGCATAACACCGCCCCATTTGACCTATCGATCGAGCATGTGGCCGAATACATCCCTAACGCAGACAATCTCCAATACATCATCTATGCTACCAAATACCCGTCGTATGTGCCCCGTTTTAACGGCCGTATAGCCACCAACTGGCTCTATAACCGGATCTCCACGGAATTGGTGGTCAGTTACTGGCCCTGGGCCAACAGCGGGCTGATTATGCCGGCCGTAAAATGGACCCCGGGCTGGTTGAACCAAAAATTTTCGGCGGAATTGAAGTACATCAATGTCTATGGGGACAACAACTATGAGGGGCTGGGCATCCTGCGGACCAAGGATATGATCGTCCTCACCACCCAGTTTAATTTTTAGGCTTAAGGAGGTTATAGACTATGCAAAAGAAAATTTTTAAATTCTGGAGGCTGCTGGTGGCCGCCCTGGCGCTATCGGGTCTCTTGGTTGCTTCATTATCTTTTGGCCAGGAGATACCCAAGCCCGGTACAACCATTGATAAAAGTAACTACAAAAAATATATTCACCTCTTCCCCGAAGAATTTCTGCCGGCCTTTGAAGACGGGTGGGGGCTTATCTCCCCTATTCAAATGAAGGTGGTTGAATCCAAACCCATTTCAGTTCCCAGGGAGTATCTGGCTCTATCCGCAAAAAATAAAAATAAATACAGTCTGGATACTCATGGGAATCTCACGGGGGGTTACAATAGAGAAGGTTTTCCTTTCCCGGACCTCCAAAGAAATGACAAGGATTTTGTCACTAAGTTCATGTGGAATTACGATAGTCGGTACGTCTTTGATGAAGATACCGATCACGGTGGGAACTCCTTCGAAAAGAGAAAAGGAGAGGATCTCCGGTGGACTAAATTCCAATATATTTTTTGTTATTTCAAGGATCGATTAGTCGTTTCTCCCAAACCTGATCTACCGAATCCTCAAGGCATCTATAAAGCCTCCCTGATACAATTTTTATATCCCGACAGCATAAAAAACACCATGGTCCTCGTCTACCGTTATGTGGACCCGAAGAAACCCGATGACAGCTATCTCTTCCTGCCCAGTATGCGGCGGGTTATAAGGGCGGAAGCCGGGCAACGCTCAATCCCTGCTATGGGCACCATTGCCGCGGGAGATGACGTCTGGGGTTTTGACGGTAGGATTACGGAATTTAGCTATAAGCTCGTAGGGGAACAGAAGGTATTGGGCATCACGGACAATACTTTTCATCCTAGATCGGCAAACTGGAAGAAAAACGATCTTCCCTTTCCTTATGATAATTATGAAGTCCGGGATACCTATGTCATCGACATCAAGCCCAAAGACCCCAAATATCCCCAAAGCAGAAAACGAATTTGGGTGGATAAGGAAGACGGCAGCACCATCTATTACATTATCGCCTGGGATCGGGCCGGCAAGGTCTGGAAGATCTGGATGCAGCCAATGAGGCGCCACGCCATGTTGGGAATCAAATATCCGATATTGGATGGGGCTTTCGGCATTGATGTTCAATTCGGCATGGCCACCTATTACAGCCCCGAGATAACCGTTAATGACCAAAAGTATACCTATAATGATTTTTCTCCGGCCAGTTTGCTGAAAAGGGGCAGATAGCCTTTATTTATCAGCAGTTTGCGGAAAAGCTCATTTTTTACAGGTTGCTCAAAAAGTCCGGATACAAGGTGACCAGGATTACGAGGAATGAAGCGACCATAAGTACGTCGCATAAGCCTGCCCCACTGAAAAGTGGGGAGGCATAAGGACAATACCGCCGTTGGCGGGATAGATAGGACTTTTTGAGCAACCTTTTAGTACGTTTTTTATTTTATTTGCTTAAGTGTTTTTAATCCATCTGGTGTAAAAGCCAGATGGGCAAAGGGAGCTTCTCATGTTTGCCGATAACAGGAGCAAGAAGATCATCATCCTTGCACACTGTCTGCTCAACCAGAACTCCATCTCAGATGGTACAGCAGACTGCCCGAGCCAATTCCGGGAGATCATAGATCTGATCATGAAAAATCAAATAGGGATCCTACAGCTTCCTTGCCCGGAAGTAATGTGCCTTGGACTTGACAGGGGAGATCGGCAAGGAGGAAAAAGGCAAGTGCTGGAAGAGAATACGCGGATCGGAAACCTAATGAGTGAGATGGTCAATCAAAAGCTATTAAGAGTCAAGGCCGAAGAAGTGGCGACCCTGATACAAGATTACCGGTCATATGGATTTAGAGTCATTGGGGTTGTAGGTATAAACCGGTCTCCAAGTTGTGGGATTGAAACGACCACGAAAGACAATGCGGAAGAAAAGGGAAAGGGCGTTTTCATGGGCCTGATCTCGGAGGCTTTTGCAAAAAGGGCGCAAAACATAATGATGATCGGTGTGAAGACAAGCGAGATAAAAGAGTCCGTAATGAAACTAAAGCAATTCATCCATAAAGAGAAGGATGGGTGAAAATGCGCCCGTCTGAAACCGCTTATTCTTAACCCCTAATCCAATATTTTTAAGTAAGGAGGACTTTTTTATGAGTATTCTCCAAAAAATGACCGGAAACCAGTACCTGCACGGAGAAAAACACGATAAAGCCATTATTGCCGTCGGTTCATGCGAGAATCACGGTTTTCACTTGCCTTTCGGAACGGACACTTATGTCTCAACCATTCTGGCCGAAAAGGTGGCTGAGCAAGTCAAGGGATTGCTTGTATTGCCATCGGTCAATGTCGGTATGAGCGAACATTATTCTCATTTTCCTTTGGCTATCAGCTTGCAGCCTGAAACGCTGATTGCCTTGCTCAAAGATATATTGCGTTCGGTGGTCAAAAACGGCATTAAAAAAATCTTTATTATGAACGGCCATGACGGCAACATTTCACCTATCGAGATAGCCACCCGATCTATAAAAATAAAGTTTCCGGAGGTCAGGATCGCTTCACTGGATGCCTGGTGGATAACCGCTGGAAAACTGATTCCTCCCCACACCTTCGAGGTCTGGGACGGAATGGGCCATGCCGGAGAAGGGGAAACCTCTATGGGCCTCGCCCTTTTCCCGGAGCTGATTGAGATGAAGCACGCCCGAGGTGTAGTGCCCAAACTGCCGGAGGGTATAGACATCAAATGGAATTTTGCTGAGTTGACCGACTGTGGCGCAACCGGCGATCCCACAAAAGCCACGGCGGAAAAGGGGCGGATGATGGAAGAGGCCTTGGTAAAGACCATAGTCCAATTTATTAAAGATATGGATGCCTGTGACTGGCATTACAACTCTGACCGGTCGGCTTTATAAGCCTGCAGGGATCCAAAAGATCAATTAAATGAAAGCCATTCTTGTCCACGGAAGTGTAGAGACCAGTTGTGCCAAGCCCTATCTGGCATCCCTCAGACGGGCCGCTCTTGCCGGTTACCGGGCTCTGGAGGCCGGACCCCTCGATGCGGTGGAAAGGTCGGTCATGGCCTTGGAAGATACCCCGCTCTTTAATGCCGGGTATGGCTCGGTGCTTAATCTTGAGGGGGAAGCGGAGATGGACGCAGCCATTATGGACGGTGCGACTGGCCGATGTGGTGCCGTTGCCGCCATCCAGGAAGTGAAAAACCCGGTCTGCGTGGCGCGGAAGGTCATGGAGGAAACGCCCCACGTGCTCCTGGCGGGGAAAGGCGCTACCCATTTCGCCCGGCATATGGGGTTTGCTCCGTTCAACCCGGTGACGAACCAACAGCGCGGATTCTGGGAGAAGGCTCTTTCTGCCCAGGAAAGGAATCAAAATCAGCCATTCAGCGCCTTCACCGGGTTCCCCAAATCCTGTGATACGGTCGGCTGCGTTGCCGTTAAGAACGGATATTCTGCGGCGGCGTCCAGCACGGGGGGAACTTTCTTAAAGCTCCCCGGCCGAGTAAGTGATACCCCCGTGATCGGGGGAGGAATTTATGCTTCATCTTATGGAGCTGTTGTTTGTACCGGAATGGGAGAAACTTTTATCAGGAATCAGACCGCTTCCTGTGTCTTGAATATGATCGCCCGGGGCATAAGCCTCCAGGCCGCCACTACTGCCGCCATCCAACGCTTAGTGGGTGAGAAAATCATTGGGGGCATCCTGGCAATTGATACCGCAGGAAACTGCGCGGCGCTTCATAATGCACATAGCTTTCCGGTGGTCTTTGTAATCGACGGCAAAATAGTGAAGGGTTTTACCTCAACCCGGATACCACTGGCATAGGAATGCATAGCTTCCTAAAGGATGTGGAAGAAGTAAATGCAATACAAATTTCGTAAGGAGGATCATTAGATGGATGTGACAACCGATGTATTGGAATATTGCAGGAGTATTCGCCGCCACCTGCACCGCTTTCCGGAATTGGGTTTCAAAGAGGAAAAGACCTGTGAATATATTCTGGCCAAACTGGATGATCTGGGAATTGAGGGCAAGCGAGTGGCGGGCACAGGGGTTTACGTCGTAATAGATTCCGGCCGGCCCGGGCCGGTCCTGGCCTTCAGGGCGGATATCGACGCCCTGCCCATTCAGGAAGAAAGTGATGTGCCCTACACCTCCACGGTGCCCGGAGTAATGCACGCCTGCGGCCATGATGGGCATACCGCCATACTTTTAGGGCTGGCCTCCATGTTACAAAGACACCGGGACAGTTTGAAGGGCAAAATAATGCTGTTGTTTCAGCCCGCCGAGGAAAACCCCCCGGGAGGTGCCCGGCCCATTATAGAAAGCGGAATACTGGAAGGTGTAGAGTCCATTTTCGGCCTTCACATTGTCCCTTTGATGCCTTTGGGGATAGTGGGGATCCGGCCCGGACCGATGATGTCCGCCCTCAGTGAATTCACTGTTAAAATATCCGGGGCGGGGGGACACGCGTCCTTGCCTCACCTTTGTGTGGACCCGATTGTAACGGGTGCGCAGTTGGTCTGTACCTTGCAGACCGTTGTCAGCCGCCGGGTAGATCCCGTCGAACCGGCTTTACTTACTGTGGGACGTTTTTCTGCGGGAACCGTGTCCAGCACTATTCCCGGTTCAGCGGAGCTTTCAGGCTGCATCCACTGCCATTCGGAAATGGTCCTCTCGTCGATGGAGTCCGATTTAAGGCAGATGGCCGAAGGGGTCTGTGGATCAGTGGGAGCCAGTGTAAGTATAGATCTTAAAAGGCAATACCCGGTCCTGGTCAATGACGAAAGGCTGACCTCTCTGATTGAAGAAACTGCCGGCCAGTTGCTGGGCAGCGGGAACGTGGCCCGTGTTAGCCCCGTTATGGCCTGTGAAGATTTCGCTTACTATGGGAGGATTTGCCCATCGGTCTTCTTTATTCTGGGTGGAGGTAACCCAGAAAAAGGATTTGTTTACCAGAATCACAATCCCCGTTTTGACTTTGACGAAGAGGCTATGCCCCTTGGAATTCAAATATTCCTGGGGGCAATGGAAAGGATGTGGGAGAAATAAGTCCCGCCCTGAGGCCTTCGTATTCTATTCTATTAAAGGAGATTTATGCTATGAAAACAAGACTAACTGAAATGCTGGGTATTCAATATCCGATCGTCTGCGGGGGATTGATGAGACTGGCCTATCCACCCCTGTGCGCCGCTATTTCCAATGCCGGCGGTCTCGGAAACCTGACCTCCACTATGTATCAGGACAAAGCTGAACTAAAATCGGCCATAAAGG
>JACRBX010000297.1 GCA_016219225.1 Deltaproteobacteria bacterium | reverse complement strand
CCTTTGCGTTCTTGGCGTCTCTGCGGTGAAAATAGTTTTTCAAAAATCTAAACTGATACGAAAGTTTAATATGAGCAAATTCTGGAGTTCATTAGTCCACAGCCTGAAGCCCTATGTGCCGGGAGAACAACCCAAACTCCCCGGCCTCATCAAACTGAATACCAATGAAAACCCTTACGGGCCTTCCCCAAAAGTCATAGAAACCCTGAAGGCGGAAGTGACGGAAGGATTGCGGTTATACCCGGATCCTAATGGTAGCCACCTCAAAGAAGTGGTGGCCGTCTATTATCGATTAAAGCCGCAGCAGGTGTTTGTCGGCAATGGCTCCGATGAGATCCTGGCCCACACCTTCCTGTCACTACTTAAACACCCGCGGCCCCTGCTGTTTCCGGATATTACCTACAGCTTCTTCCCGGTCTATTGCCGGCTCTACGATATCGCTTATACGACCATACCCTTGAACGCCGATCTGGAAATACACCTGGAGGATTACCCCCGTCCCAATGGGGGCATCATCTTCCCCAACCCCAATGCCCCCACCGGTCGGCTTTTATCTCTGTCTTCCATTGAGCAATTGTTAAAGCGGAACAGGGAATCGGTCGTCGTTATCGATGAGGCTTATGTAGACTTCGGGGGTGAATCGGCCGTTCCTTTGGTAGAAGGCTATCCCAACCTGCTGGTGATCCAAACCCTATCCAAATCCCGATCCCTGGCGGGGTTGCGGGTCGGCTTTGCCATCGGTCATCTTTCGCTGATCGAAGCCCTGGAACGGGTAAAGAACAGCTTCAATTCCTACCCGTTGGATCGCCTGGCCCTGGCAGGCGCAGTGGAGGCCATCAAGGACCAGGCCTATTTTGAAAAGACCCGTCTGGCCGTTATCCGTACCCGCGACCGGTTAGCGGAAGACCTGGGGGCCCTTGGTTTTCAGGTGCTGCCCTCAGCGGCCAATTTCCTGTTTGTCCGACATCCGGGAAGAGAGGCCTCCACCATTTTTAAGCGGCTGCGCGAACGATCGATTATCGTGCGCCATTTCCGCCAGCCCCGTATTGAACAGTATCTGCGCATTTCGGTAGGTCGGGATGAAGAATGCGCCGCCCTGGTCAAGGCTTTGAAGGAAATCCTGGGGTAGGCGCTTGACAGGTTATCAATTAGGACGCAGATTTTCGCCGATACCCGCAGATAACTATTCTTTATCTTCAAAATCTTGACAATCCGCACGATCGGCTTTCAGCCGATCCGAATTCAATCGGCTTTCAGCCGATCCGAGTTGATCTAGCTCCAAAAAGGAAATTCCTATACCATCGAGTTACGGGTTATTAGATGAAGCTTATACTTTCTCAACCCGGAACCCGGAACCCGCAAGTCGCAAGTCGCAACAGAGAAATTTCAAATATCTTTGGCTCCCTTTCAACAAAACCCCGTATCATCCCGGTTTGCCTGACCCCTGACCCCTGATCGCTGATCGCCGACTAAAGCCCCTTTTGGGCCTCATCCAAAGCCAAGCGTAATTTTTCCGCCCACTGCTTAAAGCCGGACTCTACCTGGGTCCAGCGGGTCCAGACCTTGGTCACCTCCATCATACTGCCTTTGTTGCTGGCTGTCAGCTCGGCCAGGACCATGCCGCTGGAACTGTCGATAAACTGAGTCTCCACTGCGGCCTCGCCGAAGTCAATGGGCCACATCAAAATGGCCGTAGCCACCACATTGGCCGCCGGGCTGACCGGCTTAAGATGGGTCAGGGCCGCCCGGATACGCAATACCTCCGTTCCGGGTTCTTTAACAACCGGATAGCGCTTTCGCATGGCTTCGATAACGGTTTGCCGTAATTTTTTAGCCAGGGTCTCCATCTCTTCCGGCTTCATTTCCCGTTCGGCCTTGGTCAGATCCACCCGGACTTCCACCGGGTCGATCATCAGCTTTTTGTATTTTTTCCATTGGACCCCCGGCCTTTCCCACCAGGCAATCCCCTCCTCCCTGGAATCCGGTTTCAATCTTTGATAATCGCTGAGGAAGCCTGAAGGGGGCACCTGGGGCGTGGCGCACCCGGCGACCCAGATCAATAAAAGGACAGACAAAACCCCAAGGCACCCGGGGAGTCCCGATTTCCTGTTGGATAAGATTCTGGCCATCTAACCCTCCTTTTCCCCTTTCCATTTGATAATTTTAAAATCCAGTACACAAATCGCATAAACCGCCGGCACCAGAAGTTTGGTGATGAAGTTGGCCACCAAAAGTCCCCCGATCTGGGTATAGCACAAAGGCTCCCAGAGTGGTCCGCCATGCAGGGCCAAAGGAACCAACCCCAGGACCGTTGCCCCGACGGTGATGAAGACCGGTCTCAACCGGGCGATACCGGCGTCGAGTACGGCCTGGCGGAAAGGTTTTCCCTGGGCCT
>JACRBX010000296.1 GCA_016219225.1 Deltaproteobacteria bacterium | reverse complement strand
GAACATGGCTACATAATAATACTAAAATAATATATGTCAAGAAAAAAATGATATTTACATGCCTACAAAATTCATGCCAAAATTAATCCATTTTATTGATTTTTAATAACTTTTCAGCAAAAAGTAGAAGGAAAACCCGTCAGACGTTGTCCGCCGATTCATTCCGGAGAATTTGGGACAACAAGGAAGACGTTGTTTATGACGCGGTACAATAGAGGAGAGGTTATCCTTGTCCCTTTTCCTTTCAGTGATCATTGATGAATGCGTAAAAAGTCTCTGAAACCCGCATTACGTCATTCCGGCGAAAGCCGGAATCCAGTTTTTTAGCCGGTTTGAATTTCCTGGCCCCCCGGAACCTTGTGACAGCCCCCTCTCTGAGTAGTAATCCGGTCTGCATAATGCAGCGCTCATTAGGTTCGCTTTCAAGCCTTTTTTTCATTTTGTTCCCGTTTCCCCAAATAGTCTCCCAAGGCTCTTACAAAGCCGTCCGCTTTGGTTAAAGTTTCCTCTGCCTTTAAGAGGGTAAGCCGCTCCATAATCCGATAGTCGGCGGTAATCGATTAAGGTTTGGATCTCATCCTCTTTCATAATGGGACCCCTTCCAGTTGGACGGCTTGGACCAGAAGGGAGAGCCTTTCCGGCCCGGATTCCCATTCCTCCAGACTGAAGACCACCGGAACGATAACCAGTCCAAAGGGATATCCGGCCTCCCAGGCGGAATCACTGATAAATTCCCGATCTTCTTCGGAAGGTGATTTCTTTAAAATAACCACCACGTCGGCATCTGATTGGGGACCGGCATCACCCCTGGCCCTCGAACCAAATAATATTACCTGGGCGGTAGGGAATCTCTGAGAAATCCTCTCTCTAAAGTTTTTTAAAATCTCTTTTTCTTTTGGCTTCACTTTATTCCTCATAAATCTTCTTAAATTAAAGAGACTGTTATTTTTTGATTCTTTCATATTTTACCTCATTAGATCCCAAAAATCTATCCTTAGATTTGGTGCGCGTCCGATGTTTATGACGCGACACAATAGAGGAGATGTTATCCTTGTCCCTTTTCCTTTCAGTGATCAATCCGCCGCCAAGAAACGCCCCGTAATCATAATAAGTTCGGATCAAATGAACAAAGCCCTTTGGAAATCTTCCGGCAAGGCCGGGATTTACCCGGATGAAATTATTGTCTTGTAAGTACCCGAAATTTGCTCTATAGTTGCCATAGCCCATAGCCCATAGCCCATAGCCCATAGCCCATAGCCCATAGCCCATAGCCCATAGCCCATAGCCCATAGCCCATAGCCCATAGCCCATAGCCCATCAGAAGCCCTTTCCGGGCTGTCGATGGGGTCAGTTTGTAAAAAAATGTTGACTCTGGTCATTCGTTGACCGCTCTTATAGAGAGTAAAAAAGTGCCAAAAACGATCAGGGAGTTGTCACCGAAAACCATACTGGCCGGAACCTTGATCCTGTCGGCCTTGCCCCTGGCCGCCGTGGAATTGTTCCCCGGCTTCCTCAAGTTTGTGCTCGCCCCGGCCTCCTATCTTCTTTTTCACAATATCACCGAGTTTTTCAGTATCATGGTTTCTCTGTCCATGTTCGGCCTGGGCTGGTTTACCTATGAGCAGTCAAAGGACCGTCAGGCCCTCTTTTTAAGCACGGCCTTTCTGGGCATCGGCCTCATGGATTTCATGCATACCCTGGCCAACGCCGCTATGCCCCCCTTCATCACGCCCAATTCCTCCAACAAGTCAATCCAGTTCTGGATTGCCGTGAGGCTGTTCCAGGCCATCACCTTCCTGGTCAGCGCTTTTGTCTATACGGAGAAACCGGTCCGCTGGCTTTCAAAGAAGGTCTTGATAACCTCTGCCCTTCTCGTGTCTTTCCTGGTCTTCACCGGTATCATTTTTTTTCCGTCCCATATACCGGCCACCTTCGTTCCCGGGGTCGGACTGACGCCTTTCAAAAGGATTTCCGAGTACCTGATCATCGGCCTATTGTCTGCCGCGGCTGCCGCTTACTTTCGGCGAATAACCAGAACTGGAGACAGGCTGCTCCTTTTTTATCTGGCGGCCTTTGTCATCTGCATCTTCAGCGAACTGCCCCTGGCGCTCTATACCAGGGTTTTCGACACCTACAACGTACTGGGACACCTTTATAAAGTGGCCGCCTTCTTTCTGATTTATTACGGGATCTATAAGGCTTCGGTCAAGAACCCCTACATAAAACTCGCCGAGACCAGCCGGAGACTGCAAGCGGCCAACGAGGCGATTCAGGAAAGGACCCGGGAGCTTCAGGAAGCCCAACGCTTGGCCCAAAGTATCGTCGAGACGATATGGGAACCCCTGGTCGTTCTTGGTGCCGATCTGAGGGTTATCTACGCCAATTCGGCTTTCTATGCGAACATTAAGGTGATTACCCAAGAGACAGAGGGACGGTTCATTTACGATATCGACCATCGGCAGTGGGACATACCAAGGCTTCGGGCCCTGCTGGAGGTAATCGTTCCCACGAACACTTATTTCCAGGATTTCGAGGTGGACCACGAATTTCCTTCCATCGGGCCAAGGAATATGCTCCTGAACGCCCGCCGCATCTATCAGGAAGGACAGGGGACGCAGATGATCCTCCTGGCCATGCAGGATATCACGGAACACAAACGCGCGGACGAAGCCTTGAGGGAATCGGAAAGGCGGCTCCGGGATCTCTCTTCCCAGCTCCTCGTATCCCAGGAGAATGAGCGAAGAAAAATCGCCGGGGAGATCCACGACGGCCTGGGACAGGTGCTCTCTTCCGCCAAGTTCAAACTGGAAGATGGGATTAACCGGGCCATCGAGGGCCCCATCGATCAGGGAGCGGCTCCATTGAAGCTCAGCCTGTCCTTGCTTCAGGAGGCCATCGACGAAGCCCGAAGAATCCAGCTCGATCTTCGTCCGGCCATCCTCGATGATTTAGGCATCATCGCCACCCTTTCCTGGTTTTCGCGGAGATTCCAGACCACCTATCCTGAAATCCGGATCCAGCAGGAAACAGGCATCCGGGAAGAGGAAATTCCCGAATCCCTGAAGACCGTGATCTACCGGATCTCGCAGGAGGCTTTCAATAATATTGCCAAGTACAGCCAGGCCGATCTCGTCAACCTCTCTCTGCGGAAAGCAAACGGGGCCATCGAACTCACCATCCGGGACAACGGCCAAGGGTTTGACCCGCAGGAAGTCTCTTCCCCGGAAAAACCCAGGAAAGGTCTCGGCCTAACGTCCATGCAAGAGCGGGCTAACCTCTCAGGCGGGTCCTGCACGATTGAATCATCGAAAGGGGCGGGGACCACCATTCGCGCCTCGTGGCCCCTGGGGTAAAGTCAAATATTACAAGAACATAAGGAAGGCCGCCATGGTAAAAGAAGGCAACGAGAATTCCAAAGGGAAGTTTGAATAGGTCAGGCATCCTGCCTGACAACAGCGAAAAGGATAAACATTGGTCGGCTCGGGAGAACACAGTCACCTTAAGACCTTGATCGTAGAGGATAACGAGACCTTTCGCCGGTCACTCAAAGAGCGGCTTCAGGTGATCTTCCCCTCCATGCCCATCGAAGAGGCCACCGATGGGAGTGAAGCCCTCCGGAAGGTCGAGAGGTTCCATCCGAAATTAATCCTGATCGATCTCCAGTTGCCGGGAGAAAACGGTCTCAAGGTTACCGCCAGGATCAAAGCGAAGCATCCCGATGTTTCGATCATCATCGTCACCGGTCATGACCTTGAGGAATACCGAACGGCAGCCCTGCAACATGGGGCGCTTGACTTATTCACGAAGGATTCCATCAATTATGAAAAGCTGGAAACGGTGGTCAGATCCATCAAGTCGGCTGAATGAAAGGTCAGGAACGTGTCTGACCAAAGAGGAATTTATCGAAAGGATCGCCAGGCCATGAAAAACGAAGGAAACCAGAATCCTAAAGGGAAGAGACTTTCACTCCTGATTGCGGCGATTGTTGTCATCGGGGCTTTGATCACCGCAGGATACTTTGGGCTATTTCAAATCCATTCCCCAAAACCTACCGAAAAATTGACGATTGCCGACGGAGGCTCAATGCATTCGGCTCCCCTCTATGTAGCCTTCGAGAAGGGCTTCTTCAAAGATGAAGGGTTGGATGTGAACGTCGAACCTTTTCTTACCGGCAAAATAGCACTCGATGCGGTCCTGGGAGGAAAAGCCCATATCGCTACGGCCGCAGAAACACCAATCATGTTCGAATTCAGCAAAGGCAAGAGAATCTTGAATATCGGAACCATTTCGGATTCACTCTGGATTAATATGGTCATTGGAAAAAAAGACCGGGGGATCGAGACTCCCAAAGATCTGGAGGGGAAAAGAATCGCCGTCTCAAAAGGCACATCCGGAGAATTTTTTCTGGATGCCATGCTGATTTTTCACAAAATCCCCAGAGAAAAGGTCACCATCATCGGAATGGCACTTGATAAAATGAAGGAATCTCTCGTGAAGGGGAATGTGGATGCGGTATCCACCTGGACCCCATATGCGGATAACATAGCGGAAGAGCTTAGACAGCAGGTCGTTTCTTTCTCCGGGCAAGGAATATACAAATTGACTTGGAATTTGGTGGGCATGCAAGAATTCATTCGCAAGAATCCGGCAACGGTCATAAAAATCCTTCGAGCCTGCCTGAAATCGGAAGCTTTCATCAGAGAGTATCCGGAGGAATCGCGACGTATCCTGGCAGGCCGTCTTAACATGGAAGATGGCCCCAAATTAATACAATATTGGAATCGTTACAATTTCGGCCTCTCACTCTCTACAAACCTCTTACTCAACCTCGAAGATCAAGCCCGGTGGGAGATAAGAAATAAAATGATCGACAGGACAACGGTCCCGAACTTCCTCGATTCATTTTATTTTGACGGACTCAAGGCAGTCAAACCCGAAGCGGTAACCATTGTCCATAAAGAGGAAAAGCCATGAAAATCCGCTCAAAGATAAGGATATTGACGTCCATTCCCTTAGTCTTATTTCTGGGCGTTTTTTTGGTCCTGTATTGGACGGCGCAGGAAGTCATAAAAACAAGAGAATTAGAGAGATTCTCAGACAACATTGTTAGAGCCGTGTTTGATTTGAATCTGACAGCCGATCAGTATTTTTCCGATAAAGAGGAACGCCCGAGAGTCCAGTTCCAAGTCATTCATGATTCCATGAAGAGAAGAATTTCAGAGGCCCAACGGGAAGTCGGAGAAGAAAGAAGCATTCTAAAGAGGATAGGCGAGAATCATGACATCATCGGCTCGCTTTTCCCTTTGTTGGTCTCTCTTGAGAAGGAAATCGAGACTGGAAAAGCAAGCGCTGTCTCCATGGCGCAGCATGACAGGATCAGGAGTCAGCTTTTGGCCAGATTGAGAGACGCGGTTTCATCAGCGGTTGAATTATCTTCGATTTATGAAAAAAGAACTAACAAAGTTCAGACAAGAATCATTTACTTTATTGTTTTTAGCCTTTCCTTTTTCGGCCTGGCCATGGTTTTGTTTTTGTATTGGACCGGGAAGAGTATTTCAGGGCCGATCCAAGAGCTGCAAGAGGGAACCAAGGCAATCTCCAATGGTAATTTGAATCATCGGATTCCCGTCAGGGGCCATGATGAGATCGGGCAACTTTCCAGGGCCTTCAACGAGATGTCTGAAAAATTGGGGCTGACCTTAAGAAATCTTGAAGACGAGATTACCGAGCGCAAGTTGGCCGAGAAAAAAATAAAAAAGGCCAATGATGATCTGGAGATGCGTGTTCAGGAACGGACCTCCGAGCTGTCGGAAGTGGCCGAAAAGCTCCGGATAGAAAATACCCAGCGCCGCAGCCTGGAAGAAACCCTTCGGGAATCGGAAAGCCAGGTCCGGTTTTTCGCCTCCCAGTATCTGAAGGCTCAGGAGGAGGAAAGAAGGCGGATTGCCGGGGAGCTTCATGACAGCATTGCCGCTTCCCTGAGCGGCTTGAAGTACAGAATCGAGAAAATAGCGGAGGAGATGAAACAGGGGGTTGGGGACCCTGATTCTTTGCAGGACATTGCCCCGAAGATAATGGAGATCAACAGTGAGGTCCGCCGGATCATGGCCGATTTGCGTCCGGCCATCCTGGATGACCTGGGGATCGTGCCCGCTATGAACTGGTTCTGCCGGGAATATCAAAAGACCTATTCGCATATCTCCCTGGAAAACCAGATCGGGATAGCGGAAGAGGAGGTGCCCGAATCCCTGAAGACACCGATCTTCCGTATCTCCCAGGAGGCCATGAACAACATCGCCAAATACAGTAAGGCATCTCTGGTAAATCTTTCCCTTCTGAAAGAAGACGATAAAATAAATTTGACTATACAGGATAACGGTCAAGGGTTTGACTTGAAGACGGTCAGAAAAGGAATGGGCCTTTCAACTATGAGAGAACGGGCCCAACTTTCAGGGGGTTCTTTTGGCCTGGAATCGGCCGTGGGGCAAGGGACGGTTGTTCGGGCGGTGTGGAACATCTGATTGATTATTAATGATTGTCGATTGATGATTGAAAGACAAACCGAAGGTCCCTTTATCCGTCATTCCGGCATGCTTTTAGCCGGAATCCAGGAATATAACATTCCCACGCTGGAGCGTGGGAACGATGAAAAACCCGTATCGTTAGCACCAACCTTAACTCTTGAATGAAAGTAAATATTTTGATATTCTAACATTATGGGAATCATGAATCCCGTGGATTATATTCGGGAGGTTAACAAAAATGAAGGCGCAACAATTTGACGATGCCGAAATTAAATTCAAGGGTATAGAAGCATTGAATAAGGCCCTGGGTCCGTCTGCCGCATTGAGATTTCTCACTACGTTTCATCGCGAACCAACCGATTACGTAGAGATTTCTCGTCGTCTCTATGAAGGCCAAACCATTGATGAAATATTTAACAGGGCCAGGGCCAATTGGAAAGAATAACCTCCCGTCATTACCTATAACAACGGCCGGTTCCCCGGTTCCCATCGTTCCCACGCTCCGGCGTGGGAACGATTATATTTTTTCTTGCTTTATTTACCATTATGGTCTTACCATTATGGTAAATAAATAATATTTGGAGGGATGGGTGGAAAATCCTTTTTACCTGCAGGAAATCCCCGTGGATGCTCCATTCTGCAACCGCCTGGAAGAAATGCAGGAATTGGAATCTTACTCCAGGGCGAAGGCCAATGTTCTGATCTATTCACCCCGCCGCTATGGCAAGACCTCCCTGGTCAAGAGAGTCCAAAAGAATCTGGCCGATCGGGGGACGGTTACGCTTTTTTCGGATTTTTTTGGAGTGGCCTCGATAAATGAGGTGGCCGCCAATCTGACCAAAGCCGTTTTCTCGGTCACCTACAGCCAAAAATCGCTCTGGGAGAAGGCCCTTCGGGCAATCCGGTCCTTTCGTCCCGTTCTAAAGCCTGATCCGGAAGGGGGAGTTTCTCTGAGTGTCGAACCGGCCTCTGCGGGTAAAAACGGCTTGCCTCTTTTGGAAGAGACGCTGGAGTCGTTGGGGGAATTTATCCGCTCGAGTCCGAAACCGATTCACGTCGCCCTGGATGAATTTCAGGAAATCGTTACCCTGAAAGAAGCCATAAAGGTTGAAGCCCTCCTGCGCTCCCATATCCAAAAGCACCGGGCATCCTATTTCTTTATCGGCAGCCGACGGCGTCTACTCCTGGGCATCTTTAATGAACGCCAGCGTCCTTTCTTCCAGAGTGCCATTAATTATCCTTTAAAGAAATTCCCAGCCGCTGAGTTGATCGATTTTATATCAACCCAATTCGCCAGGTCCAAGAGAAAGATCTCCCGGGAATCAGCCCAACAAATGGCTGTCACTGTTGATTTTCATCCTTATTACACCCAGAAGCTGGCCTTTTTTGTTTATGAAATCTCAGGGACGGTCAATCCGGAATCCATAAGGACCGGTTTAGAAAAACTGCTTTGGTCGGAAAAGCCGGTATTTGAAGCCATTATTCAGGGATTGCCCTCCCAGCAGCGACTTCTCTTATACGCCCTGGCCAAGGAGCCGACATTAAAAATGCTGTCGAGCCGCTATCTCCAAAAATATAACCTGGGGTCTGTCGGAGGAATCCAGCATTCGTCAAGAAAGCTGGAGGCCATGGACTTGATCGAGAAAAATGAAGAAACCGGCTTTTGGGGCCTGGTCGACCCGGTTTTTATCTTGTGGCTGAGAAGGCAATCAGAGGAGAAATTATGAGACGGAAGAGGAGATTTTTGATCGCTATCGGCCTTGCTGTTGCCGGGGTGCTGCTGTTTCTCGGGGGATCAGCGTCGCCAGCCTTTGCGAAGCCCTTGCGGGTCGCTGTTTCCCTGGACATTAAGCCTGCCCTCATCCGCCTGGCGGATACACAGGGTTTTTTTAAGAACCAGGGCGTTGATGTCGTTATAAAAGAGTACGACTCGGGTGCACTGGCGGTCAACGATCTCATAGCCGACAGGGCCGACATCGCCACGGCTGCGGATTTCGTCTTCGTTTTGCAGAGTTCCATACGCACGGACCTGAGGATGCCAGCCACCGTTTGCATGACATCAGACAACGACCTGGTCGTGAGAAAAGACCGGAACATTACGAAGCCGCAAGACCTGAAAGGGAAGCGGGTCGCCATCACCCGCGGCACTTCGGCCGAATTCTTTTTCTATAACTATCTCATATTCAACAGAATCCCGGCCGGAAGCGTCCACCTTGTCAACCTCACTCCTTCAGAAATGGTTACGGCGATGGCCGATGGGACAATAGACGCGGCCCTCTGCTGGCCGCCCTACACCTTACAGATGGAGAAACAACTCGGCACCAATGGCGCCCGCTGGCCCGCTCAGAGCGGACAGGACTACTATTTCGCTCTCTTCGCCAAGGGAGGCTTCCTAAAGAAAGAGTCAAAAACGATGGAGCGGTTTCTCGCCGCCCTTGCCGATGCGGAAAAATTTGTCGCGCGAAATCCGGAGCGCGCCCGGGCTATTCTCAGCAAAAAGTTGAAGATCCCTATGGACTTATTATCCCTGCAATGGTCCCACTTCCGTTTTCAACTCCAATTGACCCAGGACCTGCTCGTCCTCATGGAGCGGGAGGCCAAGTGGGCGATCCGCAACAAGCTGGTGGAAAAAAAAGAGATGCCCAATTATCTCGACTTTTATTACTTTGACGCACTTGAAAAGGTGAAACCGGAGGGGGTGAGCATTGTTCACTGAAACTATTTCCCTTCGTTCCCTTGGCCGGAGGTCGATCAAAGCGAAGCTCCGATTGAGCGCGGTGATCACGATTGGACTCGCCATGGTCGTTGCGCTGACGGTCTCTTTGCAGTACAGGGATGTCGGACAGGCCACGAGAACCGAACGGTTTGCTCATCAGGTGATCAAGGACCTTTCCGACCTCGATTCCCTGGGCTACGCTTACTTATTGTTCAAAGACAACCGTCCCAAAGTGCAGTGGCATCTCAAGCATACATCCATCGGGAAACTCCTGTCGGAGGATGTAACGACAACTCCCGCTGAACAGGCCGTCATCGACAGTCTGCGTTCAAACCACAAACAGATGAAGGACCTCTTTAATGTCATCGTCAAGAACACCGAGGAGGGGCGGGCAGGGACGCAGAACGCCTTCTCGCCTTATGACGAGCTTAACGAGGGGCTCACCGCCCAGATCCTCTCACGCTCGGAAATGATGATGCACGACGCTTCTTTGCTCGGTCGCGAAACCGGGCAAGGCATGGACACCGCCCGGCAGCGATCTTTTTTCCTGGTCCTGGCTTCCGCCTTTTTACTGATCGTATCAGCCGTCTTGACCGCTTTCTTTTTGGCCAAGAGCATAGGGGGTTCGATTCTCCGGCTGGAACAAGGGACTCAGCGGATTGCCGACGGCGATCTCCGCTATCGGGTCGATGTCGAGGGAGACGACGAGATAAGCCGGCTGGCCGCTGCTTTTAATGATATGACCGCCAAGCTTCAGACTTCCCACCTCAGCCTGGAACTGGAGATCGGCGAGCGCAAGCAGGCGGAAGAGGCCCTCAAAGATCTGAATCAAACCCTGGAACAGCGCATTATTGAGCGCACTGCGGAACTGGCAACAAGCGAGCAGCGCTGGGCCACCACCCTGGCCAGCATCGGCGATGCGGTAATCGCCACCGATCTGGCCGGCCGGATCACCTTCATTAATCCCATTGCCCAGGCATTGACCGGCTGGCCACACACAGAGGCCGTGGGACAGCCGATTCAAAACATCTTCCGAATCATCAATGAAAAAACCCTGGAGCCGGAAAAGGACATGGTCCAACAAGTGCTTCAGGAAGGGGCGGTCATCGCCCTGTCCAATAGTACGGCCCTGATAACCCGGGAGGGGAAAGCCGTTCCTATCGAGGACAGCGCCGCATCCATCAAGGACAAAGAAGGCAAGGTCACCGGTGTGGTCCTGGTCTTTCACGATGTGAGCGAGAAACGACGCGCACAGGAGGCCCTGTGGGAGAGCGATCTGAGATACTCGGTCCTTTTCAACAAGGCCCCCTTCGCCGCCGCTCTAACGAGGATGCCGGAAGGCCATTTGACCGACATCAACGAAGCCTTCCTGAAGTTGTTCGAGTATACACGAGATGAACTGATCGGGAAAACCAGTGTGGAGATAGGGATCTCGGATTTGGATTCGCAGAAACAAATTGCTGCGGAGTTGAAGGACCATGGGTCGGTCCGAAACTTCGAATGCACCCGTTTTACCAAGTCCAGCGCACAGCGGGTTCTTTCGCTCAACCTGGATTGGGTGGGCACCGGCGGGAAGAAGCAACTCCTGACGACGATCCACGACATCACCGAGCGCAAGCAGGCGGAAGAGGCCCTGAAACAGCGGACAGTGGATCTTCAACAGTTGACCGACACGCTGGAAGCGCGGGTGAAGGAAAGGACCGTGGAACTGGCCGATCTTACAGCCCGTCTTGTTTCCGCCCAGGAAAACGAGCGGGAACGAATTTCCTATGAGCTCCACGATAAGGTCTGGCAAAATCTGGTGGCCATCCGCTTTACTATTGAAAATCTATTTTCCGCTCGGGAAGATTGGGAGGCATTAAGAAGAAAAGCGAGGCAAGTCACGGCCGACATGCTGGATACGGTAGGGAAGATCCGTTCCATGCAGGGAGATCTATGGCCCTATGTGCTCGACGATATCGGGCTGGTGGCCACCCTGGACTGGTATTGCCGGGAATTTGAAAAGAACCATCCGGACTTAGCCATTAAGATAACCAACGGCATCGCCGAGACCGATATTCCCCCGGAGGCCAAGATCGTCATCTATCGGATCCTACAGGAGGCCCTTAACAATATAGCCAAACACAGCCGGGCTGATAGGGTTACCATCCGCCTGTCAACCAGGGACCACGGAGTAGTTTTTTCCATCGAAGATAACGGCGTCGGCTTCGATCCGAAAGAGGCCATCGGTCAAAAAGCTCCCTGGGTAGGATTAGGTCTTTTGAGCATCAAGGCCCGGACCGAACTCTCCGGCGGAGTCTTTGCTCTCGAATCGGCTAAGGGTAAAGGAACAACGGTTAGGGCAAGGTGGAGTTAAATAGGTCAGGCATCTTGCCTGACAATATGTCAAAATCAACATAGGTCAGCCGAGACGGCTGACCTATTATTGGGAGAAGGATTGCCCTTTAAAGGAACGGCAATTCACGCATCCTGGTTATTTCACGAAACCGGTTAATCACAGACGTCGATTGGAGAAAGAATATGTTAAGGGTACTACTGGTTGAAGACAATCATATCTTTCGGGAAGCATTCAAGCAAAATCTTTGTGACCGTTTCCCAACCATGGTCATCGAAGAGGCAATAAACGGCGAGGAAGCCTGGCAAAAAATCAATGGGACCCGCCCGCAACTCATCTTCATGGATATCCGTTTGCCGGGAATGAACGGGTTTCAGTTAACTCAAAAAATAAAGAAGGACTTCCCGGATATCCATATTGCTATTCTGACCGGTTATGATTTACCAGAATACAGACAAGCCGCTATTCAATATGGGGCCGATGGTTTTTTGGTCAAAGAGTCGTTAAATTGGGAGGAGGTTGAGGGGATCATAAAATCGATTCCGGGTGGGGAACTATCTCATAAGTGACTTTTTTTTAGGTCCAGAGAGTCCGCTTCCGAATCGACCCCACCAGACCTCCGTCATTTCGATTTGGAACGATAGGCTTCAATAACCGGTCGATGCCGTTCAACATAACGACAGCTCGGTTCCGCTCCGCAGGCTCGACAGGCATTATCATAGGCGGAATTGATGGTCCGGCAGTTGGGGCAGGAAAAATGCTCAACCATTTCGTCAAACCACTCCGAATAACCGACTTCGGCAATCCGTTTCTGGGATTCCCAGAGTTCGATTCTATGGGGACGTTCCGCTTGAAATTTTTTTAATTCTTCACAGGGATATTCCGTACATTCTCCACAAAACGCAAGGCCTTTTTTTGTCGCGCAGGACACCATTTGACAAAGGTTTTCGCAGTAATAACTTCTTTTCCCCGAGCGACACCCTTCGCATTTCCAGTCTTCTGCCGGTTGTCCAAAACGTCCGGCAATCGCTTCAAGTCTTTGAGGCTCTTCGGTGCTGCCGATAAATATCGTGCAAGCCGGGCAAAACAACCCGCACACGGCGCTCAGACTTTTTTTGTCCTGAAAATCATTTTGATGGCTCATGGGCATTCTCCCTGCCGATTTCGGATTTTAGATTTCGGATTTCAGAATTTAAAAGATACGCTCCTTCGACATCCATTATTTGATATTCGGTTTTACAAGGTTCGTGATGCCCGCTGCAAACAGGCATGAGGGTTTAGTTCGAAAACTTTCCTATTCCCCAATATCTTTGAAATCTCCGTGCCAAACGTCAAACTCTTCACTCAACTTCCAGCTCTGAACGTCGGGACGAGCCTCAAGCCAGGCCGTGATTTTCTTAAGCCTTGCCTCGGGATCTCCCGAGCGGCGGCCAAGTTCAACCACTACGTCGAGCCGGTCATTACTGCCGCCCCCTCCGCAATAGCACCCAGCCGCCTCAATAGCCTCCACAATAAAGTCGTCAAGAAACTTATCGAATCCTTCCTCCCGATTTCGGGTGACGATGAGTTGCCTTCCCCATTCAGTGAATTCACTATAATGTTTTTTCTTGCGGAGTCGCTTCTTCATCTTTTCACCTTTCAGAACGATTTTAGAATTTTTCAGGAAAAAGGGTAAATCCTTCCTTGTGGGCCGCGGACCGCAAATTATGATCAAGGCAAACGATTCCCTGGTCCTTTGGGGATTCTTCCGCCCATATTAAGGCGGCGGATAGTTGAAAGGCATCTGCCGTTCTCAGGGGATGAACCCTGATAAGTCTCTCCGCCCGTTGTCGAAGACGTTCACCCGGCTGTACCTCAGACCACTCAGCGGATAAAACGTTAAGAACAGACGTGGCTTTGATGGCCTCTTCCGGAGAAAGCACCCCCTCCCGCCGTCTCCTGGCCAAGGCCGACTGGCATTCAACTCGTGTCGCCCACCAAACCACCATATCTTCATCGGCTTTAATCAGGCGGGTTATCGTCTCAGATAAAGGTTCTTTGAGGCAGAGAGGAATGACGGCTGAAGAATCCCAGAATTTCACCGTCCTTCCTCCCGCTCTTTCAGGAGTGCCGAAAGAATAAGTCCTTTGGGATCCTCCGGCTTGGGCATGGTCCAAAAATCCCTTGGAAGTTTTCCCGAGCCCAGTTTAATTAAGCCTTGCTTTTCTATTTTGGCCAGTGATTCTCTTAGATTTTTTTGGCGGGAAAGGGGGACGAGACGGGCCACTGGTTTTCCATGTTCAGTGATCAAGATCTCGGAACCTGCTTTTACCTGGTCCAAATATTCGCTTAAATGGGCCTTTAATTTGGAGACCGCCGTTGTTTTCATCTTTCCCTCATCATCAAAATTTATAGACTATAGTAGTCATAATGAATTGACCTGTCAATACTATTTTTTTTTCTTATCATTCCACCCATTGGGGAAGGGCCGCCCATCCGGAGTCATTGTCCGAGTTCTGAAAAGAGACTGGCTGTTTTGTAGTATAGGTTAAAATAGACTCATGCGTTATCGGACTCCCTATATCATTGAGGATCTGCGGTCCAAAATGGTTTTTGTCAGCGGTCCAAGACAGGTAGGAAAAACCACGCTGGCTAAAGGAATTCTAAAAGCCCATTTTCCATCCTTTACTTTCAAATAAAATAATAGGCAACAAATTTAGCCCGCCTCAACAAAGAGGTCTTCACACCCCTTCTCCTTTTAAGATCCCAATATTAAATATTTATTTATTTCCTTAACTAAGGTATATTTTTCAGCGTCAAAGTTTTCAAAAATACGATTGTAATATTTTTCTATCGAATAAATATATTTTTAATAGCAGTTCAGGAATCCTTAAGAGAACCAATGATAACGCGCTTTCTAACGGATAAAGAACGAATCCTGTTAAACCCGGACTTACCTTCTTTCTGGCGACGATATTGGGAATGGATCGCCTTGGCGCTGATTCTCCTGCTCGGGGCGGTTCTCCGGCTGTGGCGACTCGACCAAAACGGATATGGGACTGAATATTATGCCGCCGGCGTCCGCAGCATGATGGATAGCTGGCACAATTTTCTCTATATGTCTTTTGATTCGGCCGGGTTTGTTTCCATTGATAAGCCTCCCCTCGCTTTATGGGCTCAGGTAGTCAGCGCCAAGCTGTTTGGGTTCCACGGACTCAGTCTGCTCCTGCCCCAGGTTCTGGAAGGGGTGGCTGCCATAGGGCTTGTGTATTATCTGGTCCGTCGCCACTTCGGGTCAGCGGCCGGACTGCTGGCTGGGCTCTTCTTGGCCCTCACACCCGTCTGTGTGGCCATAGACCGCTCCAACAATACCGATAGCTGCCTCATTCTGGTCCTCATTCTGGCTGCCTGGGGAATGACACGGGCGGCCGAAGAAGGCCGCCGGACCTTTCTGTTTCTATCCATGGCCCTGATCGGCATCGGATTCAATGTCAAGATGATGGCCGCCTTCGTGGTATTGCCGATCTTTGTCGTGGTCTATCTTTTAGGCGCCCCGATAAAACTAAAACGCCGGATCGTGGACCTGACGATAAGCGGCTTCATCCTGGCCTTGGTTTCCCTGTCCTGGACTCTTTTCTATGACCTGACCCCTCCGGATAAACGCCCCTATGTTGGTAGCACCAGGGGAAATTCGATGATTGAACTTACGATGGGCCATAATGCCATGGGGCGGTTCATCCGCCCGGACAGGCAGGCACGACCGTCCAAAATGGATTCGACGAGCAACCCATCCGCAACGGCCGGGGATCAGGACAATATCGATTCCGGATCTTCGATAGCCTCCAGGGATAACGAGAGATGGTCAAAAATATTTGTCCGCGTTCCGGTGGGACCATTAAGGCTGACCGATCGGCACCTGGCCGGTCAGATGGGCTGGTTGTTACCCCTGGCCATTATCGGATGGTTTGTTGCGGCCTTCCAAACTCGTTTTCAATCTCCGCTTCCCCCCGGACAATTGTCTCTGATCCTCTGGGCCGGATGGGCACTTACCTACGGAATCGTTTACAGTCTTGCCGGGGGCATATTCCATTTTTACTACCTGGCCACCTTGGGGCCTCCCTTAGCGGCTCTGGCCGGTATCGGGGTAGTGGGTTTGTGGGATTGGTACCTTAAGAATGAATGGGGCTCTATTTTACTTCCGGTGACTCTGTTGCTTACAGCGGCCTGGCAGGTTTATATTCAATGGCCTTTCCTGGGTTGGAATTTCGACGCCTCTGGTCAAATCCTGACGAACCTTTTCCCTGCTGGGGAGGATCAGTCGGGTGACTGGCTCACCTGGCTCTCCCTCATTCTCTTAGGAGGGACATTGGTTTCAACAGGTGGACTGTTGATTCCATTGCTCCGAAATCCTTTGAGACCGGGGGCTCCCAGCCTAACCGGTCTCCTGCTCGGCTTGGGACTCCTGGCCCTGCTGATGACTCCCGCGGCCTGGTCCCTGAGCAGTGTGTTGGCCAGGGACGTGATCATGCTCCCTTCAGCCGATCTGAACCGTCTGGTTGCAGTGAAAAGTCCTTCCGATAGCCGTTCGCAAGACAGGGCGGAAAGAATCGGCCGATTCAGGAAACTGGTGACCTTTCTTAAATCCCATCACCGGGGGGAACGTTTTTTGCTGGCCTCTTCGAGTTCACGGCTGGCCGCACCGATTATAGTCCGGACCGGCGAAGCGGTGATGGCCATGGGCGGCTTTATGGGTAGGGACCCTATCCTAACGCCGGATAAGCTGGCGCAAAGGGTTAAAGACAAACAATTGCGTTTTGTGATGTTGGGTGATTTTTCGATTGCCGGTCGACGGATGGGGGCTGAAGCAGCGGGAAAACCCATTGCCGACTGGGTCCGTGAAAACGGCAAACCCGTTGACCCGTCCCTATGGCGGTCGATTAACCCGATGGGTGAAACGGGTGCCCCCAACCCAATGGCCCTTGCGCAAGATCCGAAGGCCCTCCGTCCATCAATCAGCCGGGCGAGTCCTTTAGAACTTTATGACCTCAGACCTGAGGCCGATTTGGCCCCGGCCTCTTCAAGATGATAATCAGTTTAATTAGGACGCGGATTTTCGCCGATACCCGCAGGTTCAAGAAAGAAGCTCAAAGCGGAAATCTGAAACCTGCATCTTGCAACTTGAAACTTTTTTTCAATTAAATCCTGGCAATCTGCGTCGATCTGCGTCCAAAAAGGAATTTCCTATACCATCGAATTATTCAACCCTTAGTTCCCACGGTGAGGGACTTCCCCGCACCGTTATGGGCCGAACCGGCGAACCGCACGGCCCCGGGCCTTGGCGGCTTCGACCTCACGCTTCCTGGGGGAAGCGGTAGTCACCAACCTGCCGATCAGGCTGGTGGACGTCCGGGCGATTTCTTCGACCGCCTGATTGAAGGCCTTTTCGTTCGCAGCCGACGGTTTAACAAATCCGCTGATCTTCCTCACGAACTGCAGAGCCGCTGCCCGGATCTCGTCGTCCGTCGCGGGCGGCTCGAAGTGGTAAAGGGCCCTGATATTCCTACACACGCCACGCACCTCGCATCATAGTCTCCCCCCATTTTAATATTTTTTACTTGCTCCCGTGTTGAGCGAGTCGGGCCGGTTATATTCTCGGCTGCTGTTGGGTCAAACAATGAATAGTTCCCAAACCCCAAACCAAATCGGTTGCATTGATCCCGACCACCCCTTTACCCGGAAACAGCTCGGATAAAATACCTAACGCTGTTCTATCCCGTGGATCATTAAAGGTGGGCACCAAAACCACGCCATTTCCAATATAAAAATTGGCATAACTGGCCGGTAAACGCCGGCCGTCAAAATAAAGGGGCTCCGGCATCGGCAGAGGAATTATTTCAATTTTGGCTCCGTCTTGCAGCCGCAGGCCCTGAAGCCTCTCCCGGTTTTCTTTTAATGGGAGGTAGTTATCGTCTTTCGGATTATCTTCCTGGCACAGGACAACGGTATAATGGTTTACAAAACGGCAAAAATCATCCACGTGACCATGGGTATCATCTCCGGATAGGCCTCTACCTAACCAGAGTACATTGGAAATACCAAGATAGGCCTCAAATATTTTTTCTAAGGTCTTTCGGTCCAGATCAGGATTCCGGGCCTGACAATCGAAATCCAACAGACATTCTTCGGTTGTCAACAGAGATCCCCGACCGTTATGATCGATGGCACCCCCTTCTAAAACAATTTCCTTCTCATGGAATAAAGCAGGCAAAATTTTATAGCCTAAGGTGTTACCAATCCTTACCGGTATGGCATTATCGTTTTGCCAATCCTTATATTTTGCCCAGGCATTAAAATGAAATCGCATGATTGCTATTTCAGAAGGGCCCCCAATGGTTTTTAAAAAAATCGGGCCGTAATCTCTGATCCAGATGCGGTCCGTAGGAAAGTGGAAAAATTCGACACAGGACCAATCAACGCCGACTCTTTTCAACAATTTTCGGACCTTGTTTTCTCCTTCGACGGACTCAACAATGATCCTGACTTTTTCAAATGGAATGAGTTTGCGAATAATCTCCCCATAAACCCAGGGGATGGGGGCAAACTTTCCCGGCCAATCGGATTTATTATGGGGCCAGGCGATCCAGGTCGCCTCGTGCGGTTCCCATTCGGCGGGCCAACGAAAGCCCGATTCCTGCGGTTTGGAGGTTATGGATAACGTATCTCCCTTTTCCCTTTTCATCATTTATCCCCGGCATAAAGCTGATTTAATTCCGAATAGACCTCAACGCGTCTATCTCGAAGAAAAGGCCAGTTTCTGCGGACCCTTTCGATTTCCTCCCAATCGATTTCTCCGATAATTATTTCCTCATTCGAGGTGGACCCCTCGGCGATAATATTCCCGAAGGGATCGGCTATAAAAGAAGACCCCCAGAATTGGATTTCGGAACCGCCATCCGCCGCCTTTTCTATGCCGGTACGGTTAACCGAAGCGACAAAAATACCGTTTGCTATGGCGTGGGCTTTTTGAATAGTCCTCCAGGCCTCCCGTTGCTTAAGGCGTATCGCCTCTTTTTCGTTAGCATGCCACCCGATCGCCGTGGGATAAAAAATAACAGCCGTGCCTTTCAGGGCAAGGATTCGCGCAGCTTCCGGGAACCATTGATCCCAGCAGGTTAATGTGGCCATGCGTATTGTTCCGGTATCGAAGACCGGGAATCCCAGGTCTCCCGGCGCAAAGTAATATTTTTCATAATAGCCGGGATCATCGGGGATGTGCATCTTCCTGTAGAGGCCCGTAATCTCCCCCCGAGGATCAATAATAACCGTTGAATTATGATAGAGGCCCAAAGTGCGACGCTCAAAAATCGGTGCCAGGACGAATACCTTCGCCCTTTTCGCTGCCTTGCATAATGCCAATGAAATGGGTCCGGGTATGGATTCCGCCAGATCAAAACAGCTTATATCCTCTGTTTGGCAAAAATACCGCCATGGAAAAAGCTCCGGCAGACAAACCATCGAGGCACCGAGTCTTGATGACTCCTGGATTTTATCTAAAGCCTTCATCAGGTTAGCCTTGGAATCGGCAGACATGGCCATCTGAATCAAGGCGATTTTTTGATTTTTCATTACCCCATCCCTCCAAAGTTTTCTTCCTGCACCACGCCCACCAGATCATAGGGATGGGCTTCGATGATTTTAACTTTTATGATCTCACCCG
>JACRBX010000295.1 GCA_016219225.1 Deltaproteobacteria bacterium | reverse complement strand
CCAGAGTCTTTTTTCGTCTCTGAATACCTCCTGGATTCCGGTGCCTGCCCCGGACCTGATCCGGGGTTCGCCGGAATGACGGAGAAGTTTCCGACATTATTTTAAAAATTAAACTGATATGAGGACCGTCCTACTACGGGCCGACACGCTTTTGCCGCAGGGGGTGCGCTCTCCCTGGTATTCATTTTTATGAGGTGAAAATGGTCTATAAAGTTGGTGTAATGATCGCCCTGTTAACATTCTGCTCGGCAGCCTTTGCCACCGGGTCTTGGGCCCAGTCCTTTGCCCAAAAAACCCGCCTTCCCAATGGATTGACCTTGATCGTTTCGGAAAGGAACCAGCTCCCGACCATCCATCTCCAAGTCCTGATCCGGGCCGGTTCTACGCTGGACCCCCCAAACCTTTTGGGACTGGCCAACCTGGTATCCGAACTGCTGCCCCAGGGGACCACCCAAAGAGATGCCACTCAAATCAGCCGGCAGATCGAATCGGTCGGCGGTTCCATTTCCGCCTCGGCCGAATCGGATTATGCCACTATCAGTCTGGCCATTCTTAAGAAGGATCTGCCCCTGGGACTTTCCATCCTTTCCGACATCCTTTTAAATCCCGCCTTCTCCCCTCAGGAAATCGAGCGTAAGGTCTCGGCCTTGAAAGCCCGTTTGAAACGGATGGAAGAAGATCCGAACCAGGTGGCGCAATTGGCCTTTGCCAAAAAATTGTTCGGGGCCCATCCCTATGCCCATCCCAAGGAAGGCTCTGTTTCCACCCTTTCATCAATGACCCGTGAAGATATTATTCGATTTTTCCAGTCTTATTACCGACCTAACAATGCCAGTCTTTTAATGGTAGGACAAATCACCCTGCAGGAAAGCAGTGAACTGATCCAACACTATCTAAAGGACTGGAAACCGGCCCCGATCCAACGCCCGTCTCTGGTTCAACCACCGGCTTTGCCCGGTCCGGTCATCGAAAAAATAGAACGCCCCATCACCCAGGCCAATATTATCTGGGGACACCTGGGGATTGCCCGCTCCAATCCGGATTATTATGCCATTCAAGTCATGAACTACATTTTGGGTGGGGGAGGTTTTGTCTCCCGTCTGGTGGATATCATCAGAGATAATCTGGGGTTGACTTATGGCGTTTCGAGCTATTTCGATGCCCGGGAATTTCCCGGGTCTTTTCAAATCGCCATGGAAACCAAAAGTCAAAACACCAACCAGGCCCTGTCCGAGATCCTGAAGGAAATGAACCGGTTTCTTGAAAAAGGAATTTCTCCTGCCGAACTTTCCGAAGCCAAGGCCTATCTGACCGGGAGTTTCCCCTTCAGGATGGATACCAATGCCAAACTGGTCCGGCTTTTATCGGCCATAGAATTTTATGGCTTGGGTCTGGACTTTCCGGATAAATACCCGCAGCTCATTAATCAGGTAACGGCCGACGAGGTGCTGCGGGTGGCCCGGACCTATCTGAAACCCGAAAAATTCCTCCTGGTGGTCGTCGGCGATCAAAAGCAGATTCAACTAAAAAACGCCTGGTAAAAAATAAAGCCTTCCGCAACGGGAAATACAGAAAAACCCCCATTTACTTATTCCGCCCTTCCGGTCAACATAACTATATGAAATTGAAGGATCTTGATATCTTTTAGCAGCACAGGAAAAGGGATTAGGGGGATCTTATGTCTGACATCCGTCTCAGGTCAACCGTCTTTGTTATTTTAGGGATCGGGGGCGACCTGGCCTGGCGTAAGCTGATTCCGGCCCTCTATGACCTCTTCCTGGATCATGAGCTGCCTGAAAAATTTTCAGTCTTTGGCTTTGGTCATAAACCCCAGGCCGATGAAGCCTTTATCGAACACTTGCGCCAGGGGGTGAATCAATTTTCCAGATGTCGGGAAACCGAAGATCAAAAATGGACGGCCTTCGCCTCCCATTTAAGCTTCCAGATCGCCGACTTTAAAGACCCCCTTTTTTACAGCCAATTGACCCAAAAACTCCTTACTCTGGATAAAGAATGGGACACCCAGGCCGTCCGTATTTTTTACCTGGCCGTTCCCCCGCTGTCTATAGAGACAGTTGTCGAACAATTCGGCAAGGCCCGGCTTTCCCTGGAGCGGGAGCGGACCCGGATTGTCATCGAAAAACCCTTTGGCCGTGATCTGACCTCGGCCAGGACACTGAATAGGATCCTTAATCAGGTCTTTGACGAATCTCAGATTTTTCGTATCGACCACTACCTGGGCAAAGAGACCGTCCAGAATATCCTGGCCTTTCGCTTTGCCAATACCCTGTTCGAGCCGATCTGGAACCGCCACTATATCGATCATGTCCAGATTACCGTAGCCGAGCAGATCGGCGTGGAACACCGGGGACATTACTTTGATCAGGCCGGGGCCTTGCGCGATATGATCCAGAATCATCTCATCCAGATCCTTTGCCTGATTGCCATGGAACCGACGATCTCTTTAGAAGATAACGAAATCCGGAATAAAAAAGTGGATGTCCTCCATGCTGTCCGTCCCATTCCCCAGGATGAAATAAGCCAGTTCGCTGTCCGGGGCCAGTATGGTTCCGGCTGGATCGAAGGGAAACACGTCCCCGGTTATTGCCAGGAAAGAAATGTCTCTCCCGAATCGTCAACCGAGACCTTCGGAGCCCTCAAACTTTTTGTGGACAACTGGCGCTGGCAGGACGTACCTTTTTATTTGCGTACCGGGAAACGTCTGCCGGCCAGGGTTTCAGAGGTCAATATTCAGTTTCGGCCTGTGCCCCACCAGATTTTTCCCTCCTCTCCGTCCTATGACCGGGGACCGAATCGTCTGATCATCTCTATCCAGCCCCTGGAGGGTATTGTCCTTCGCTTTCAAGCCAAGCATCCGGGATCGCCTATGCGTTTAAGTCCGGTGGATATGGAGTTTTATTATAAGGAGGCCTTCAGAGGGCCATCTCCTGAAGCCTATGAAACCCTGCTTTTGGAAGTGATGCGGGGCAATCTGACCCTTTTCATGCGGGGGGATCAGGCCGAAGCGGCCTGGGCCGTCATTACCCCTGTCCTGGAGGCCTGGGGGTCGATGGTCCCGGGCAATTTTCCCAACTACCAGGCCGGTACCTGGGGACCGGAATCGGCAGACGAACTAATCGCCCGGGATGGACGCAGTTGGATCTTGCCCGGTCTGCAGCGCTATCAGGAGGCCATGGGGCGTTGTGCGGTTAAAGAGGAAAAGGAATAATCATGGTACCTAAAGAAAAACTGGAAAAGTTGGCTGCCTTGGTCCGTTATTTTTCCCTGGTTTCCACCACTGCGGCCGGCTCGGGTCATCCCACTTCCTCCTTGTCGGCCGCGGATCTGATGACCGGCCTGATGTTTAGCGGCATCTTTCACTTTGATCCGGATCAACCGGATCACCCCAACAACGACCGGATTATTTTTTCCAAAGGACACGCCTCTCCCCTTTTTTATACCCTTTGGGCCGCTGCCGGCAAAGTCAGTGAGTCCGAACTCCTCTCCTTGAGAAAATTCGGCAGCCCCCTCGAGGGCCATCCTACGGCCACCTTCCGTTACACCGAGGCCGCCACCGGGTCCCTGGGCCAGGGGCTATCCATCGGGTTGGGAATGGCCTTGAATGCCAAATACCTGGACAGACTGCCCTACCGGACCTATTGCCTCCTGGGGGACAGCGAAATGGCCGAAGGTTCCCAGTGGGAGGCCCTGGAGATTGCCGCCCATTATAAATTAAATAACCTTATCGGCATCATCGACTGCAATCGTCTCGGCCAGCGCGGGGAAACCCTCTACGGACGCAACCTGATGGCCTACCAGGAACGCATTGCCGCCTTCGGCTGGGAAACCATCCTGATCGACGGGCACGACTTTGACCAAATTCTTCCGGCCTATCAAAAGGCCTTGTCGGCCAAAGACCGCCCGGTCATGATCATTGCCAGGACCATCAAAGGCAAAGGGGTTTCCCTGGTGGAGGACAAAAACGGCTGGCATGGAAAAGCCTTGAATGCCGGAGAACTGGAACAGGCCTTGCAAGAATTAGCCGTGACCGACAAAACCATTCGGGGTGAGATTGCCCGGCCCGAGGATCTGAGGCCGGGGAAAATCCTTCCACAAAAGATCGCCCCGCCCCTCTATGAACCCGATAAGCCGGTGGCCACCCGCAAGGCCTACGGAGCGGCCTTAAAGCGGATCTATCCCCGATTTCCGGATTTGGTGGTCCTCGATGCCGAGGTCAGCAATTCGACTTATGCCGAGATCTTTCAAGAGGCTTATCCGGAACGGTTTTTCGAGATGTACGTGGCTGAACAGAACATGGTCGGCACAGCCCTGGGTCTCTCCACCCGGGGCAGGATTCCTTTTGTTTCCACCTTTGCCGCCTTTTTCACCCGGGCCTTTGATCAAATCCGTATGGCCCAATATTCCAAAGCCGATATCAAATTTTGCGGCTCCCATGCCGGTGTGTCCATTGGCGAGGATGGACCTTCCCAGATGGGTCTGGAAGATATCGCCCAGTTCCGGACTATTTCGGACAGCGTAGTCCTCTACCCTTCCGATGCTTTCTCCACCGAGCGCCTGGTGGAAGCAGCCGCCCAGCATAAAGGAATCGTTTATATCCGGACCACCCGCATGGCCACGCCGATCCTTTATACAAAGGAAGAACCTTTCCGGATCGGCGGGTCCAAGGTCCTGCGGGAAAGCAGCCAGGATCGGATCACGGTCGTGGCGGCAGGTATCACTCTCTTCGAGGCCCTGAAGGCTTATGCGGCGTTAAAGGATCAGGGAATCTTATTGCGCGTCCTGGACCTTTACAGCATCAAACCCCTGGATGAAGCTGCACTTAAAAAAGCCGCCGCCGAGACCAGGGCCATGATCACGGTCGAGGACCATCACCCCGAAGGGGGCCTGGGGGAAGCGGTCCGGAGTGCCCTGGCCGGTGCGCAGGTGGCCATCCAGTCCCTGGCCGTGCAGCGCATCCCGGGGAGCGGGACACCGGAGGAACTCCTGGCCTATGAAGAAATCGGGAAAGAGGCCATTATCAGAAAGGTAAGGGAATTGTTATGAGACCGGAAAACCTCAAGACCCGCATATTCCTGGATGGAGGGAACCCGGAAGAGACCAGGGAAATCATCGCCTCTCTGGGATTCCTCGACGGCCAGACGACCAATCCCACCCTTATTTCCAAAAATCCCGAGGCCCGCCAGCGGCTTGAAAAAGGGAGCCGATTCAGTGCGGTGGAAATCTTCGGGTTTTACAGGAAGGTGGTCCGGGAGATTTCAGCCCTGATCCCCCAAGGGTCCGTATCTGTGGAAGTCTACGCCGATCCTTCGACCACGGCCGGGGAGATGCTTAAACAGGGCCGGGAGATGTTTTCCTGGATTTCCAACGCCCATATCAAATTTCCCACTTCCCACGAAGGTTTGAAGGCCGCCGAACAGGCGGTTGGTCTTGGTCTCCGGGTCAACCTGACCCTCTGTTTTTCCCAGGAGCAGGCCGCGGCCGTCTATGCCGCCACCCGGGTGGCAAAAAAAGGGGCTGTTTTTGTTTCGCCCTTTATCGGCCGGCTGGATGATCGCGGGGAAAACGGCATGGATTTGATCACCAATATCATCCGCATGTATCATCAGGGGGACGGCCATGTGGAGGTGCTGACTGCCAGTGTCCGGACCATCGATCACCTGCTCTATGCCCTGGAACTGGGCTCCGATATCATCACCGCACCCTTTGAAATCCTGAAACAGTGGGCGGAAAAAGGGCTGCCTTT
>JACRBX010000294.1 GCA_016219225.1 Deltaproteobacteria bacterium | reverse complement strand
TAAAGGTCTCCTGTCGGGGGTTGCTCGTTGCTGGTTACTCGTTTCTCGTTATCGGTCTTCTTCATTCCAAGAAAACCAGCAACCAGTAACCTGTAACCAGAAACCTGTTTATCAACGAACCGGTATCCAAAAAATAAACCGGCTCCCCTTCCCTACTCCTCTGCTTTCCACCCGGATCTTACCCCCGTGAAGCTCCACATACCGTTTAACCAGGGAAAGACCTAATCCGGCTCCGGGCGTTTTATCAATGATTCCTCCCTGAATCTGATAAAATTCATTAAAAATTTTTTCCTGTTCTTCGGGAGGGACACCGATGCCGGAATCAGCTACACTGATTTCGATTGCAGATTGCGGATTGCGAATTGCGGAATCCGATGTCTGCGATTCCTCTTCTGATTCCGAAATCCAAAATCCGAAATCCGAAATCCAGCGTACGCTTAAACGCACGTTTCCCCCCTCCGGCGTAAATTTGACGGCATTATCCAGAAGATGAAAAATAACCTGTTTAATTTTCGGCTCATCGACCTTTATTTCCAGGTCTTCCAGTTCCCGGGGCAGATCCCGTTCCAGCCGAACTCCTTTTTTTAAGGCCTTTTGCTGGACCATGACCAGGCTGTCTCCCAGCAGATCCTTTAAGACCACCGAAGAAGGGTTTAACGCTGCCTTCTCCGCCACCACCCTGGAAATTTCCAAAATTTGATCGATCATGACCAGCAGGTGTTTGGCGCTGTCCAAAATCTCCTGAATGTGTTCCTGTTGTTTGTCATTCAATTTTCCAAAATAATCTTCCTGAAGTACCTCGGAAAAACCAATAATGCCATTTAAGGGGGTCCTCAATTCGTGGGACATATTGGCCAAAAAATTGGATTTGGTCTCGTTGGCCTTTCGAATGCTCTCTGTGAGTTCCCATTCTCTGGATATATCGCGAAAAACCTCAACGCCGCCGATGTATTTTCCGTTTTGATCGAACAGTGGAGCAGCGGTAACAGTCACCGGAATTAATCGTCCGTCTTTATGATGCACAAAAATGCGAAAGGGTGTGATCGGCTTTTTCATCTTCCATACTTGTTGAAAGGGACAATGGTCGGAGTCGCATAAATTTTCAACGGTATCCAGGGTATGACTTAAAAAACCTGAGCACGGTCGCCCAACAGCCTCCTGGGCCGAAAAACCGGTTATGACCTCGGCTCCCCGGTTCCAGGTCTGAACCACACGATTTTGATCAACGGTATATACCCCGTCGACGATATTCTGGAGGACCATTTCGGCATATTGTTTTTGCGCCACCACTTGTTCATAAAGCCGGACAATTTCCGCCTCGGCTTTTCGGCGCTCACTGATATCCCGGACAAAACTCATCACAGCAGGTTGCCCTTTATAATACACTCTGCCGGAACTGATCTCCACCGGCAGGACCGCCCCGTCTTTTCGCCTGTAAACCCCCTCGAAGATCAGGGCGGTTTTCCCCTGCATCTGTTTTTTTCTGTCACCGATGCCGGCAGCGGTTTCAGGAGTATCGATATCCCGAATGGATAGGGATAATAATTCATCCCTGGTGTATCCCAGACGGCTGGCGGCATTTTCGTTGATATCCAGAAACCTTCCCTCTAAATCATGAATAAAAATAGAGTCACTGGCATTTTCAAAAAGTTGTTTGTATTCCGCCTGGAGACCTCCCACCAGCTCTTCCAATTTCCCGGCCATCTGGTTAAAATCATCGGCTAATTCAACCAACTCGGGGGCCCCGTCGATCTTTATCCGGTGATTAAGCTTTCCGCCGGCCACCTGCCGGGCCCCTTGTCGGACCAGCAGAATAGGCCTTGAGATCAGCCGGGAGAGGAAATAGCCGACGACCACCGCCAGGGAAAGGGATACCAGCAAAACAGCCAGGAAGATCCAGAGCAACTGGCGGGACATGGCCTTGATCTGGCTCTGGGGGACGGCTCTCGCAATAACCAGATAGCGCTTTTGTAGCGGATCCAGCATAACGGGTCTGTAAAATATTTTCCAGCCGCCGGAATCGACAGAACCGGTCTTTCCGGAAAGGATCTGGCCGGCTGCTTTCGGAAAATCCTTCCAAAGGGATTGGCTGGTATTCAAGTCCTCCGGACTGCCCCATTCCTTTTCCGGGGCCGTACTGTGATGGACATAATATCCCCGTTGATCGGTTAAAAAGACCTGAACGCCTTGCTTTTGGGTGGCGGTCAGGGGCCGATGGAACAGGGCCTGGCAAAAGATGTTAATGATAATTATTCCCTTTTTTTGGCCTTGGGGATTAAAAACAGGGGTGGCCAGGCGGACCGTAGGGGTATAAGGGCGAACGATCCGCCCATGTTCCTGGTTGAGATCCGGAAGAGAGATATAGATCTGGCCCGGACCAAGTCGCATGGTCTCTAAAAAATAAGGCCGCTCGGCCTTGTTTTGAAGGCCGTCCCGAGAAACAGGGCGGGGCTGTTTCCCATCCCAATCCACCCGGACGCGTTCGTTGCCTTCTTCATCCAGATATCGGATCTGGTGATGGCGTTGATAGCTGGCGGTCATGGAGCCAAAAATCTGTTCCAGCCTTTTCGCCCAGTCCTGATAGCTGCTCCGGCCTTGACGGTCGTAGCCGCCCATGTCTTTAGCCCTGATAATCCCTTGAAGAGGTGCGACCCCGGTAATCATAAAGAGGTCGGCCTTGACCTGACCCAAAATCAGACCGATCTCCTCGGTCACCAGGCGGTTATGGCCCTCAAATTCCATCACCACATTTTGATACCCTTCCCTTGTCCCATAAAAAAGGCTGTAGCCGCCGATCAAACCCGCTCCCAGGAAGGCCACCAGACAAAAGGAGAGCATCAGGCGGCTGCGCAGGCTCGGGTTGGCGATTTTGGATTCGATGGATGAGGACATAAATTTAAGAGTTACTCGTTTCTTGTTACTCGTTGCTTATTATTACTACAGCGACATTTTCCCCGTCATTCCCGAATGTCTTTATCGGGAATCCAGGTTTTTCCAGAAAATGAGAAAACCAAAGCCCCTGGATTCCGGCTTAAAACATGCCGGAATGACGGTTAAGGGGGCGCATTAGCAAAAAAAAATACGCTGTTGTATTATTGGTTATCCATAATCCCGGTAATTCCCAGTTTCAGCCCCTGGGAGGGCCAGGCCCAGGGACCAGCAACCAGGAACGAGTAACCGGTTTCTATCCAACCGGGCAGGTCAATCTGCTGATCAATTCCTTCGGTGTTTCGCCGTCTTCCGGAAAGGAGGTGATGGAAAAAGAAAACCGTAGCCCTTCCAGGGCCGGCTGCAATTTGCCAATCAGCCGATTCGTGGCAAAGCCGGCTTTCTCCTTGTCGGTAAACAACAGGATCAGATGAATATTGGCTTCCTTCTCTAACACTACAAAATCATAGTCCCTTTTTTCGCTTTCCAGAATCTCTTTAATCCGGTAAGCTTCTTCTCTTGAATAGTGCGGATCGGTATGAAAGCAGCTTAAAGCAAAGGACTTATCAAAATATCTGGAGAAGTGGATCAATTCTGCCAAAAGTTGATCTAATGTTTTACCGAGATCCAATCTCTCTGGAAATCCCAGGGGAAATTGTTCTTTATCCGGGAAAAGCTTTTCGGGCAAGACCGGCAACATGAAGTTGAACCGGCTGCCCTTTCCTGCCCCTTCACTTTCCACCCAGATTTTCCCTCCGTGCATTTCTACAAATTTTTTCGACAAAGGCAACCCCAGGCCGGTTCCGGGTGTCTTGTCTTTGACGCCCCCTTGAACCTGAAAAAATTCGTCAAAGACCTTTTCCTGATTCTCAGGGGCGATGCCGATACCGGAATCAGCAACACTGATTTCAATTGCGGATTGCGGATTGTGAATTGCGGAATCCGATGAATACGATTCTTCTGCTAATTCCGAAATCCGAAATCCGAAATCCGCATTCAGCCGTGCGTTTAGCCGCACGCTTCCCCCGTCCGGGGTAAATTTAGCGGCATTGGAAAGCAGGTTGTAGAGGATCTGCTTCAGCTTTCGTTCATCTGCCGTTATTTCAAAATCCATCAGTTCCGGCGGTATATCGATTTCAATCTGAAGTCCATGCTTCAAGGCTTTTTCCTTGATCATAACCAGGCTGTTTTCCAGTACCTGGCTGATCTTTATTTTTGAAGGTTGGAGCTCCATTTTCCCGGCTTCGATTTTGGAAAGGTCCAGGATATCGTTGATTAAGGCAAGCAGATGATGCCCACTCTCCCGGATATCTTTTATATATTCCGCTTGTCTTTCATTTAAGTCTCCAAAATATTTCCCCTCCAGGACTTCGGAAAATCCAATAATGGCATTTAAGGGGGTGCGCAGTTCGTGGGACATATTGGTCAAAAAAGTGGATTTGGCCTGGTTGGCGGCCTCGGCGGCCAGCTTGGCGGTCTCCAGTTCGGCCGTCCGGTCATGGACCTTTTGCTCGAGATCCAGATTCAATTGCTTGATCTGCTCATAAAGTTTGGCGTTATTGATGGCAATGGCCGCATGAGCCGCCAATACCTCCATGATCTCCTGATCCTGTTCGGTAAACTCTTCGGCTTCCGTTTTGTCGGCCAGATAAATAATCCCCATCAGGTCATTTCCAAAAAAGATCGGAGTCCCGAGAAAGGATTTCATGGGGGGGTGGCCTTCGGGAAAGCCTTCGAATCTGGGATCGGCAGACATATCCGGCAGCCGGACCGTTTTTCTTTCTTCCAGGACGGCCCTTTTCAGTCCGACAGGTGTCGGCAGTAGGCCGATTTGTTTCGATATCTCCTCATTGATCCCTTCATAAAGAAAACGACTTACCTGGTCCTGATCGACTAAAGCCAGGGCCGCATAACGGGCCTGGCTCAGCCTCTTGGCAGTCAGCATGGTTTCTTTCAAGGTCGTTTCCAGATCAAGCCTTCCGGAAATAAGCAGGGTGGCGCTCAAGAGGCTGTCTTTAAGCCTGTCCCGGCTTTCTTTAAACCTTTCAGCATCGCTAAGGATCATAGGAGGCTCCCTTTAACACAAAAATAACGTTCGGCGTTAAGCGTTCGGCGTTCGGCGAAAGACATTTTCATGTTTCGTGGTGCTCGTGACACGCGAGCATAAGGGTTTGGTACGAAAACAAAGTTTCAAGACCGGCCAAGCAATTCTTCAAATAGCGACAAATGGGCCCGGGCCGCGGCCTGATAAGAAAATTGCCGGGCATAAGGTGGACCGGCCTGACCCAATCGGTCCCGCAATTCAGGGGACTGGATAAGTTGCCCGATGGCCTGGGCCAGATTTTGGGCTGTATTTTTTTTAAGGAGCAGGCCCCGTCCCTGAACCAGTTCGGTTAAGGCCCCCATAGGACTTCCGATGACCGGTTTTCCGGATAGCATCCCTTCTAATAAAGTGATCCCCCAGCCCTCCTCTTCCAGGGAAACCAGGGCCACCACATCGGCGGCATAATAATAGACGGGCAGTTCTTCCCTTCGAACCAGGCCGGCATAGCGGAAATGATTTTCCAAATGATTTTCTCGAACGTATTGTCGGACCTGGTGTTGGGTCTGGTGGTCGGTCACCCCCGTGGCCAGGACCATCAGGGCCGGAAATTCATTTTTTAAAAGATCGATGGCCTCAAGGATATGGAGGATCCCTTTGTTCCTGCGAAAGGGACTGGTATAAATGACAAAGCGGCCGGAGACCTCCAGTTCTTTTTTGGCTTCTTCCGGAGGAATGCTCGGCCAATCCTCCCAATCGGCTCCGACAGGGATGACCTTGATTTTTTCTTGTAAAAATCCCCGGTCGATCAATTTCTTCCGCCAGAATTCGGAAACCGTGATGACAAAAAATCGTTTGGCCAGATGATCCCCCAGGGAATGATAAAGGGTCTGGAAGGGTTTTTGGTAGGTCTCGGCCTTAACCAAAAATTGATGATAGGGGACCTGCCTGAATAAATGGAAAAGGGCGGCAACCGAAACCCTTGGAGGGAAGGGACCCCTTTGGCAGAGAAAGTTGACGATATTGGATGGTCCGCCTACGGAGTACAGGATATCATAAGGTTCCCGGACTAATTTTTTTAATTGGGTAACTGCAGCCCATCTGGAATGGAAAAAAATTTTAATCCGGTCTTTAGCGGGCCTTTGGCCAAAGGAAAAATCCACGGTCTCGGAAATGATGCGGAGATTTGATGACCAGGAGATGTCCCGGGGAGGGACCAGAGTGATCAGGGTCACCTCAACCCCTAAAGCAGCCAATTCTTCGGCCACCCGGGAAACATATAAATTTCCACCCGTAGCCAGGCCTAAACGGTCTCCGATGAATGCGACTTTCATTTTACCTTTGAGCTTTCAGCTTTGAGCTTTGAGCTAAATATATCTTTTCAAACACCTCTAAAGTCAACCTGGCTGAGGTTTCCCAGGAAAATTTTCGGGCTTGTTCCAACCCGGCCTTCCTCAATTTTTCTGCCAGCCCGGGCTCCTGCACCAGACGGAGCATGGCCGTTTGCAACTCCTCAATCCGGCCGGGGTCGATCAGCAACCCGGCCTCACCCACCACCTCGGGCATGGCGCTTACCCTGGAGGTAATCACCGGACAACCGCATTGCATAGCCTCCAGCAAAGGCATGCCAAACCCTTCATACCAACTTGGAAAGACCATAAAATCAGCGGCATTGTAAAAAACCACTCTATCCAAATCCGAAACATAACCGGTCCAATGGACCCTCGATTTAAGATCCAGCCTGTTGATCTCCTGGAAAATGGGCTCCCATTTCCAGCCCTTTTGACCGACCAGGACCAGGTCATGGGGAATTCGATCCAGAATTCCGGCAAAGGCTTTAAGCAGGGTGGGGATATTTTTCCGAGGTTCCAGGGTCCCCAGAAAAAGGATAAAAGGTTTTTTCAGCTTATGGGACTTCCAAAGGGATTCTTCTACGGTTGGAGTGCCCTGCGGTTGGAAGGCCTCCTCTGCCCCATGATAAGCCACAGTGATCTTTTCTTCCGGGACTTTGAAACGGGTCATCAGATCTTGCCGGGTGGCCCTTGAAACAGTCAGGAGATGATCATAACGCCGCAGCATGGCCGGATAAGCAAGAAGATCCAATAGCTTTTGCGTTGGATTAAAGGGAAAAAAATAGGGGAAGAGATAGCGCGTCAAATCATGGACGACCATCACCGAAGCCACGCCCTTGGGAATTCGGACCGGGCCGTAGAGCCCGGGAGAAAAAACCAGATCAAATTGGGATAAAACATTAGGTACGATTTGCAGATTCCAGCGGGTGACCCGCATGGGAGAGCGGGGAAGGTCCAGGACAACCTGTTCAAACTTCTCTTTAAAGGGTGTTTTCTGTCGGCGGTGATCGATCAGGACATAACGGTGATCAGGAGCCATCCTTTTCATAGTCAAAAGGACCTGATGGAGATAGTGATCCATTCCGGCCTTCTGTTCGCTGATTCCTCCGTAAATTATCCCGATATTGAGAGACTTGGCGGTCATAGCATTAGAAAGCATAGCGGCAGTGGCCCAAAAAGTCAAATCGCATTAATCATTAACCCTGTAACAATTGCCTCCTCAACCAGTCCAGGGCCATGACCGCCACCCGGTCCGGCAGGGACTCGGCAAACCCGCCGATCCGATGGGAAAAGGTCCCTGTCTTTTTCCCGGCCAGGGCCATTGAAAGGATTTGTTCGCCCGGTTCTCCTTCCACCCAGACCCCCAGGCCGATTTCGCAGGTCAAGAATTCCCTTATTTTTTCCGCCAAAAATTGCGCTTGGGCTTCGTTTTTAAGGACAGCCTTTTGTTCAGGCCATCCCGGCTCGGCGGCCAAGATCAGGCTCCCTTTATAAAAAAAGCATCCGGTGGACTTAAGTCTTTGGCTGATCCTGCCCCCGGAAAAGGTTTCCACGATTCCCAGGGCAATTTGTTTCTCTTCCAATAATCGGGCCGTCACCCCTTCCAGGGTCTCCTCGCCGGAACCGAAGATCAAGACCCCCAAACGTGCCCGGATCCGGGCTTCCATGGCGGCGATCAGCCTTTGGGTTTCCTTTTTATCCCGTCCCCGGGCCGTGATCCGAATCCGGATTTCCCCCGGTGAGGCCAAAAGGCCGATGACCGGATTTTTGCTTTCTCGAATAAGGTCCCCGATCTGCTCATCCACCCGGCTCTCGCCCAGGCCGCAGACCTTGAGGACCCGGTATTCGATCAGCCCTTTTTCTTTCCCCAATTTTTTCTTTAAAAAGGGAATGACCGTGTCCTGCATCATCGCCTTAAGTTCCCGAGGGACCCCAGGCAGGACCCCGATAATCTTCCCGGCCTCTGTTTCCACCATGAACCCCGGGGCTGTCCCCTGGAGATTGGGAATGACCCTGGCCCCGGCCGGGATGAAAGCCTGCTTGCGATTGTTGGGGGCCATGACAAAGCCGGCCTGGTCAAAATAGGACTTTATGAGCTTAAATAATTTGGGATGGAAGACCAGTTCTTTCCCGGTGACCCTGGCCACGATTTCCCGGGTCAAATCGTCTTCGGTGGGCCCGATCCCGCCGCAGGTGATGATGATTTTGGAACGCATCAAGGCCCGGCGGATGACCGAAATCATCCGCTTACGATCATCCCCGACCATGGTTTGAAAGGCCACTTCGATCCCGATCTCCTGCAACCGTCCGGCCAGGTAGGCCGTATTGGTATCCTGGATCTGCCCCAAAAGGAGTTCCGATCCGATGGCGATGATTTCGGCGGTATTGGTTTTTTTCGTGATCCGTGTTCTCATAATGGATGTTCGGTTAACCTTCCTCTACAAATTTTATCTTCAAGTTTAAATTTGATGGACTTGTAAAAAATCCATCAACCGGCTGATGGCGATTCAGCCCCGTCCTGGGGTAAGGTGACGCCCCATAGAGGCATGAAGGCTTAATATAATAATATTTTGCAAAACGGGCAAGAGGCTTTTTTAAAATACTCTCCCAACGATAACAAAATACATTCTATGTCCTATTGTTTTTTCCTGGAGATGCTTTATTCGTTACTTTAATGAAGTTAGAGGAAATCCAGCAGAAAATCGGGTTAATGATGTCCATCCGTAAAACTTTATTTCTTGGCCTAATACTATCCTTGACCCTGGCTCAGACCGGTAAAAAGGCGGAAGCCCAAGGGGCTTTCCCTTTTCCGGCTATTTCGCTGTCCCTTAAATTTGCTGGGTTGACCAATCCTGTACAGATTACGCATGCCGGTGACGGGAGTAATAGGTTGTTCATTGTCGAACAACCAGGACGAATCCGAATTGTTGAGAACGGTGTTCTGCTTTCAACCCCTTTCCTGGACATTGGTAGTACCGGTGCCAACCGAGTCTTATCCGGTGGCGAGCAAGGATTGCTCGGAATAGCCTTTCCCCCGGGGTTCGCTCAAAAAAACTATTTTTATGTAAACTACACCCGGATACCGGATGGCGCCACCGTGGTGGCTCGCTATTTCGTTACTGCCAATCCCAACCTTGCAAATCCGGCCATTGAAGAAGTCATTCTGACCATCCCTCAACCCTTCGCAAATCATAACGGCGGACAATTGGCCTTCAGTCCCGTCGATGGGTTTCTTTATATCGGTATGGGCGACGGCGGGTCCGGGTGTGACCCTTTTAATAATGGACAAACTCCTGGAACCCTTCTTGGAAAGATGCTCCGGATCGATGTGGAAGCCGGGATAGCCCCCTATGCCGTACCTTCAACAAATCCCTTTGTTAATACCCCCGGGTTCCTCCCTGAAATATGGGCGTTGGGCCTGCGCAATCCTTTTCGTTTTTCTTTTGATCGCCTGACGGGTAATCTTTTCATTGGCGATGTGGGCCAGAATGCCTTTGAGGAGATCGATTTCCAGCCATTCACGAGTGCCGGAGGAGAAAATTATGGCTGGAATGTCATGGAAGGGTTTCATTTCTCTTTTGATCTCTCCGGCTGTTCTCCTCCCTGTCTCCAGACTTCCTCTTGTAACCAGGCGGGTCTATCCTTACCGGTGGTTGAATATGACCACGGACAAGGATGTTCTGTCATCGGTGGATTTGTTTACCGCGGAAATCTTCATCCCCGGATGCAGGGGATCTACTTTTATGGAGACTTCTGTACAGGAAGGATCTGGGGATTAAGACTTAGTGGTCCAGTCTGGGAAAACAGCTTACTATTCACCGCTCCATTCACCATAAGCAGTTTTGGCGAAGACGAAGCCGGCGAACTCTATTTAACGGATTACGTTGCCGGGGATATCTATCAAATCACTGTCCCGGCAACAAAGGATTTTGACGGTGATGGCAAGGCGGACATTTTGTGGCGACACACCGGCGGGGCCGTTGCCTTTTGGCTCATGGACGGGCTCACCATCACTGCCGTCGGCATTCCGGCCGTTGTCGGAAATGATTGGCAGATCAATGGCATCGGTGATCTTAACGGCGACGGGAGGGCCGACATCCTCTGGCGACACACCGCCGGAGCCGTTGCCATTTGGCTCATGAACGGGCTCACTGTCGCAGCCGTCGGCGTTCCGGCGGTGATCGGAAATGATTGGCAGATTAATGGCGTCGGTGATCTTAACGGCGACGGGAGGGCCGACATCCTCTGGCGACACACCGCCGGGGCTGTTGCCATTTGGCTTATGAACGGACTCACCATCACCGCCGTCGGCGTTCCGGCGGTGATCGGAAATGATTGGCAGATTAATGGCGTCGGTGACTTTAACGGCGACGGGAGGGCCGATATCTTCTGGCGACACACCGGCGGGGCCGTCGCCCTTTGGCTCATGAACGGACTCACCATTACTACCGTCGGGATTCCCGAGGTTGTCGGAAATGATTGGCAGATCAATGG